>DATBSV010000313.1:0-13487 GCA_036559685.1 Casimicrobiaceae bacterium | reverse complement strand
GACGGCCGCAGGGACGGACTTCGGCGCGAACCAGCCCATGAAGAGCGCGACGAAAAGCACCGCGCCGACGCCGAGCGAAAAGCCCTTGATGTTGATCTCGCCGATGAGATAGCCGATCGCGATGGTGAGGAACAGCGCCATCAGCGGCTGCTGCTCGAGGATCGCCCTGATGTAGTCCATGGACGTCTCAGCGCGCGCTTGGGACCTTGGGTCCCAACACGTCGCGCGTGTGCCGCGCGATCATCAATTCTTCGTTGGTGGGTATGACCCATGCGGCGCAGCGGCTCGTTGCCTTGCCGATGCGCGGCCCGTGCTTCGCGTTGGCGGCGGCATCGAGCTCGACACCGAGCCACGCCGCCTGCCGGCACACTCGCTCCCGGATCGCCGCCGAGTGCTCGCCGATTCCCGCCGTGAACACGATCGCGTCGAGCCCGCCGAGCGCTGCGGCCAGCGAGCCCAGCTCGCGGCCGATGCGATAGACGAAAAGCTCGACGGCAAGCTGCGCCTTCGGCTCCGCGGAGTCGACCAGCACGCGCATGTCGCTCGATATCCCGGAGACGCCGAGCAGTCCCGATTGGCTGTAGATGAGCTTCTCGATCGCCCGCGTGCTCATTCCGCGCTCGTCCATCAGGTAGAGGATGACGCCGGGGTCGATCGCTCCGCAGCGCGTGCCCATCGGCAGGCCGTCGACCGCCGTGAAGCCCATCGTGCTCGCCACGCTCCGGCCCGCCAGCATCGCGCACATGCTCGCGCCGTTTCCGAGGTGCAGCACCACCGTCTTGCCGCGCGCCGCGCGCTCGTCGTAGGTCGCCAGTACCGACGCGATGTACTCGTACGAGAGGCCGTGGAAGCCGTACCGCCGAATCCCGGCGTCGGTGAGCTCGGCGGGCAGCGCGAACATCTGCGCGATCGCCGGATTCGACCGGTGCGCGGCCGTGTCGAAGCAGGCCACCTGCGGCACGTCGGGCAGGCGCTCGAGCAGCGCGCGGATCGGCGCCAGGTTGTGCGGCTGGTGCAGAGGCGCCAGGGGTACGAGCTTCTCCAGCTTCGCGACCACGGCCGCATCCACGCGCACCGGCGACGCATAGTCGGATCCGCCGTGCACCACGCGATGACCGATCGCGGCGACTCGATGGCTTGCGCCGTGCTCCCCCTTCAACCAGTCGAGGATGTGCGCGAGAGCACCGTCGTGCCCGAGCTTCGCGCCTTCGTCCCACTGCTTTTCGCTGGCGAGCTTCCCCGCCTCGTCCTTCGCCGTGAATCGCGGCGTCGTGTAGATGCCTTCGACCTGCCCGCGGCCGAGCAGCGCGAGCTCCGCAGCACGCTCGGCGAAGAGCGAGAACTTGATGCTCGACGAGCCGGCATTCAGGACGACGATGGCATCGTTCACACGATCGCCTTCTGCATGCTCTCGCGCCGCGCACGGGCGACGAGCACCGCGACCGCGCATGACGCGAGGCGCGCGACGACCGAATCCGCGCGGCTCGTCAGGATGATCGGAACCTTGGCGCCCAGCACGATCCCGGCCGAATCGGCCCCCGCCAGGAACGAGAGGCTCTTGGCGAGCATGTTGCCCGCTTCCAGGTCGGGGACGATGAGCACATTGGCCCGGCCTGCGACCGGCGAGACGATCTTCTTGATCTTCGCGGCCTCCACGCTGATCGCGTTGTCGAGCGCGAGCGGTCCGTCGAGGAGCGCGCCCGTGATCTGGCCGCGGTCGGCCATCTTGCACAGTGCCGCCGCCTCGATCGTCGACGGCACGTCCGGATTCACCGTCTCCATGGCCGACAGGATCGCGACGCGGACTTCCTTGGACCCCAACGCGTGCGCAAAATCGATCGCGTTCTGCACGATGTCGACCTTGTCCCGGAGCGTCGGCGCGATGTTCACCGCGGCGTCGGAGATGATGAGCGCTTCCGCAAGCAACGGGACGTCCATCACGAAGCAATGGCTGATCCGGCGCGCGGTGCGCAAGCCCGTCTCGCGGTTCACCACGGCACTCATCAGCTCATCGGTGTGCAGGCTGCCCTTCATGAGCGCCTCCGCCTTGCCTTCGCGGACCAGCTGGACCGCGACGGCGGCCGACGCGTGACTGTGCGGCGCGTCGACGATCTCGTATCCGGCGAGGTCGATGCCGAGCGCGCTCGCAACGGCGTTGATCTTCGCCACCGGCCCCACCAGGATGGGCTTGATCAAGCCGAGCTTCGCGGCGTCGATCGCGCCGGACAGCGAGCTCTCGTCGCACGGATGCGCGACCGCCGTGGGGACGGGCTGCGCGGACTTCGCCCGCTCGATCAGGCGGTCGTACTTCTCATGGCTCATGGCACGCTCGTTTCTCCGCTCGACAAGCTACGGATTGTGGCGCAGAAGCCGCGATACTGCGCAGCCCGCGATTCAGCACTCGCGGGCAGCAGGAGCGTTGCGCGCGCCGGACCGCGCGGACGATGCTACGTTGGCATTACTGATGTCGTGGTCGTCTCACGACCCTGGAATCGTGCACGGGAGCGTGACGGGCGGCGGCGTGATTCCGGTTCCGCCCAGCGTCTGCGACGCATTCTGCAGTGCCTGCTGGTACTTCGCCTGATTGGCCGGCACGAAACTGGGCCAACAGGATGCGTTCGCGCTCAGCCATTCCTCCGGATAGAGCTCGAGGATCTGGATGTTGTTGACGAGCGCATAGCCGAGCAGCACGCCGATGTCCATCGTCGCCTGCGCGGTGTTGGTCGTCGCGGTGATGGGCTGCGCGGCGAAAGGCACCTTGCCGACGTCATTCGTGTAGGCCTGGCACCAGTGCAGCACGGCGAGCGTCGCCGTCGGGCTGCATGGCGCCGGCGTCGTCCCCGCCGTGGCGACGTTGCCCATGCCGAGGTTCTCGAACGAGAACCCGACCTTCTTCGACAACGCGACGGCGGCCGCCTGGTTCGACACGTCGTACACATTCGGCCCGCCCGGCGCCTGGCCGAGCGACACCATGGTCTGCTTGTCGGTCGACACGCTGCCCATCGCGGTGATGATGCGTGCCTCGTGCGCGTTCCAGGCGGCGTAGGTGTAGCCGGCCGTCGCCCACGCGGTCTGGCACGCGCCGCCGTCGTTGATGCCGGGCGGGATCAGCGCCTCGGCGCCGCCGCCCGTGGCGAAGCGAAGGTAGCCGACGTTCGCCGACAGCGGCGAGTTGCCGAAGCTGAATTGGGTGATCGCGGCTGCGATGAAGGTCGTCCACGCCGTTTCGTACGCGGGGTCGAAGTACACCGGAAACGCCGGATAGGTCTCGCACGTCACGCTCGCCGCGCCCGCGCCGCCGCTCGCAACCGGCTGCAATACCCACGCCGGCGTCACCGTGTTCGATGTGGCGCTTTCGGAAGCTTCCGAGAAGAGCAGGTTCACGGTGAGCCCCGCGCTCACGAAGGGCTGCGCCGCGGTCGTGATGGCCGTCCAGTCGTACACGCCGTTCGACGGATTCACCGACGACCACGGGATCACGAGGCTCGCGCCGCAGAGCGTCGGATCGATGCCGATCACCGCCTGCTCGAGGAACTTGAGCATGAACGCATTCGGGTTCCAGACGTACATGCCGTGCGGCGCGCCCGGCACCGCCACGCGCGAGTTCGGTCCCTTGCACGGCGGGGGCAGCGCGGCGGTCACCGGGTCGGGCTCGGTGTCGTCCTTGTTCTGACACAGCGCGACCGCATCGGGTCCATAGCCCTCGGGCACCCACCCTTGCTGCACGAGCGTGTTGCGCGTCGCGACGTCGGCGGTGTAGCGGTGATGCGTGTCCGGCTTGTGGTTCCACAGCCGGTACACGGGCTCGCCGTTCGCACCGCACCCGCCAGTCGTCGTGTCCGGCAGCGCCATGTGCATCACGGCGTGCGACTCGTGGATGAATTGCGGGAATGCCGCGCGCACGCGCGCGCACTCGACCGGCGACGCGGACAGGAAATGCGAGTTGCCGTGCACGGCGGGCAGGTAGAAGCGGCACACCGGGTTGGTGCCGTTGACCGGCGTGTTGTGCGCGCGCAGGAAGTGGCCGGTGCGCTGCCACCCCGGAATGGTGCCGTCGTCGAGCTTCGTGATCTCCTCCTCGACCGAGGTCACGTGGAAGCGGTTGTCGCCGGCGTGGTGGAACTCGATCGCGTGCACCACCTTGGCCCGCGCGTGCGAGGAGGCGAACGCGAGCGCGGCCATTGCGACGACCAGCGTCAGGGCGCCGGCGGGCCACGACCGGGAGACCGAGTTCGAACGCATTCGTTTTCCCCTTATTCTTCAATTGCCTGCGAAATCGGCACGCGAGGGCGCCCGCCACCGCGGACCGCGACTCCCTCGGGACTGCACGAGGCGTGCCGCAACGGCCGCGCGCGATGCACAATTCACGTTTTGCTCCGGGAGGTTTCCCATGCGTCTAGCCGCCGTCATCGCCCTGGCGCTCGCGTCGCTGCCGGTCGCGACCGCCCTCGCCGCCCCCGCGACCGAGTGCACGAAGATCGGGATCTGCTACTGCATCAACGACGAGCACAAGGCGACGATCACGCAGCGCGTCGAGCGCTTCCGCACGGTGATTGCCGAGCAGCGCAAGGCCGGGAAATCGGTCGGCTACCTCTCGGTGCCGCTCACTTCGGCCGGCGGCGGCAACTTCGACATCAACAAGGAAGTCGCCGAAAAGGCGAAGCAGGCGATCGAGGCGCGCTTCGGGGCCGATTACGTGTACGTGCTGAACCCGGGCACGCTCGACGCCGACCTGCCGCGCGGCGCGACCGGCGCCGACTACATGCTGATGTGGACGACGCTACTCGAGGGCGAGGAAGGCCTCGGCAACGACTTCGACTTCGTCTACTTCGCGGGCCCGCAGGATTTCGCGCGCTATTTCGGCTTCGACGGCGTCAACGACGCCGCCAAGCTCGACGCGTACTACGACGCGCGCGTGAAGTCGAATGCGGCGTTCGCCAAGGCGGCCGAAGGCGGCCTCACCAAGCCCTTGTTCCGCCGCTACTACGCGTTCCGCGCGTCGTCGACCGTCAGCCGGGGCGCGCACGACGAGTGGAACATCTTCCGGATCGTCAACGAGCGGCGCCGCGCGGATGCGAAGCTCGGCGCACCCGCGCAGATCCCCGTGCTGTTCGACGGGCGCAGCGTGAACCCGTCCGACCACGAGTCGGCGGTGTCGGAAGGCTACGTCGGGCGCTGCAAGGTCTGACAGTCCTCGCTACTTTACGGTGTAGCCTTTTCCCTCGAGGCAGGCGGCGCGCGCCTTCGTGACGTTCGACTGCTGCGACGACGCGGCCTGCTGCTGTGAGGCCGCGGCCTGCTGCTTGTTCTCGCGTCGGCTCTGCGACCGCCCCGCCACGGCGCCCGCCGCGGCGCCCGCGCCGGCATCGCCACCAACGATCTCCCCGACCACCGCGCCGCGCGCAGCGCCGCGCGCTCCGGAACCGCGGTCCGCGCCGCTTGCGGTCGTCGCGGGGGCCGGCGCCGGCGCGGCGGCGGGCGCCGACGCGGCCTGGCCCTGCGCCCATGTCGTGCACTCGGCCTCGTCCTTCTTCTGCTGCTCGGGTTTCTGGCCTTTCGCGGGATAGACGAACTGCTGCGCATGCGCGCCCGAAACGGCGAACGCCCCGGCGATCGCGAACGCGATCGACCTCTTGATCCACGGATTCATGGCCTTCTCCTCAGGTTCCGCCCGCGACGGCGGGCGTGGGCCGCGGCTCGAAGCTTCCACCGAGCGCGAGGTGCAGATTGATTCGCTGAATGAGCTGCTCGCTCGCCATGCGCAGGCGCGTCGAGCGTGACGCGCCGAGCACCGCGCCTTGTTGCAACACGCCGCGCAGGTCGCCCGAGCCGACGCGGAAGCGGACCCTCGCGAGGTCGAGCCCGCGCGCGTTGACGTCGACGGCACGCGACAGGATCGCCTCGCGCTCGAACGCGGCGAACCCCGACGACAGCGCGTTCTCGACGTCGCCGAACGCGCGCGCGCCGATGCGTCCGTACTCGGCGATGGCGAGCTTCTGCTCGGCCGTGCGGATCTCGACTTGCGCCTCGAGCGCGTAGCCGTTGAAGATCGGCTGCAGCAGCATGCCGCCGATGCTCCACACCGGGTTGCTGTGGTTCTGCAGCACGAACAGGCTGCTCGAGATGCTCGAGACGCTGGTGGTGAGCGAGATCCTGGGCAGCCGCGCGGCTTTCGCCTCGCCGACGCGGTGGAACGCCGCGGCGACACGCCGCTCCGCGGCGATGACATCGGGGCGGCGCTCGAGCAGCTCGGAGGGCAGGCCGACCGGCACCTCGCCCGGCAGCGTCGGCAACGTCGTGCGCACCTGCAGGGTCGCCGCCGGATAGCGGCCGACCAGGGCTTCGAGCGCGCGCTGCGCCTGGTCCTCGGCCAGCGCGAGCTGCCGCACCGCGTCTAGCGTCGATTCGTACGTCGACTCTGCCAGCGCGACGTCGTAGTCGTCGCCGATGCCCACGCGCAGTCTGTCGCGCGCGATGGAAGTCGCGCCTTGCGCGGCTGCGGCGATCTCCTCGGCGAGCTGGCGCTGCAGCTTCGCCTCGATCGCGAGGATCCAACTCTTCGCGACCATCGCGGCGATCGACTGGCGCGCGAACTCCGCGTCGGCGACCGCGGCCTGGTACGCATATTCGCCGGCGGCGCGCTCGGAGCGCACGCGCCCCCACAGGTCGAGCTCCCAGGTCGCGAACACGCCGACGCCGTTGATGCCGGAGCCGTCGCCGCCCATCTTCCCGCCGCCGCGCGCCATCAGGTTGACGGACGGATAGATCAGCGCGCCCGCGGCCTTCGCATAGCCGGCCGCTTGCTCGACGCGCGCGGCAGCGACCATCAGGTCGGCGTTGTACAACAGCGCCTCGGTCACGAGCGCATCGAGCTCGGGATCGTTGAAGCTGTGGACCCAGTCGTCGGCGACCGGTGTCGACAGGCCGGCACGGGCGGCCCATGCCTGCGGCAGCGTGAGATTGGGCAGCGACTGCTGCCGGATCTCGTCGGGCTTCGGGGGCGCCTGGAGCGCGCATCCACCGATCGCGACCGAAGCCACGAGGATCGCGAGCGCCGACCGTCGTGCCATCGCCGTCAGTGCAGCTTCAGGATCAGGTAGTCGAGCTTGGCGCCGACGCGCATGATGACCTTGCGGATGATGTGCAGCATCTCGCCGTGGTCGGTGTAGATCGCGCCATGGCCGACCGCGCCGGCCGGCAGGAACAGGTCGGCGTCGCGCTCGTCGACCGACAGTCGCACCGGGAAACGGCCCGGCGGCATCGGTCCGTACCCGGTCATGGGCAGGTTGGTCGAGTTCGCGACCTGCCCCTGCCCCTGTGCCCACACGATCGAGTCGACCTTCGCCTTGATGATGCGGCCCGGATAGGTCTGGACCGTGAACTCGGCCTCGTTGCCCGGCTCGACCTGGTGCAACTCGTTCTGCCCGTACAGCGCGATCACCTGGTAGGTGTTCTCGACGAAGGTCAGCGCCGGCGTGATCGGGAACGCGGTCGTGAACGAGCCCGGTCGCAGCTGCAGGTTGATCGCGTAGCCGTCCGCGGGGGCGACGACCGTCGTCTGCAACAGCTCCCAGCGCGCGTTGTCCAGCTGCGCGCGGATCTGCGCCACCGGCGCGTATTCGTTCTGCACGCGTCCGCTCATGCGCTGGCGCACCTGGCGCTCGGCGGCCTGCGCCTGCTGGTCGCCGGCCTGCGACTGCGCGATGGTCGCGCGCACCGTGGCGAGCTGCGCCTCGAGGTCGGCCAGGTCGGTCTCGGCCTTCTCGAGCGCGAACCGGTCGCCCGCGCCGGTCGCCACGAGCTCGCGGTTCTGCGCGACGCGCCGTTTCGCCAGGTCGATGCGAACGAGCACCTCGCGCTCCCTCGCCTGCGCCTGCTCGATCGCGCCGCGCGTCTCGGCGATCTTGCCGGTCGCCTGCACGAGCTGCTCGTCGAGCTCGCGCGCGGAGGCCGACGTGTTGGCGAGCTGCGCCTCGAGCCCTTTCACGGTCAGCTCGTACGGTGTCGGGTCGATCTTGAACAGCACGTCGCCCTTGCGCACGAGGCGGTTGGGCTCGACCGGCACCTCGGTCACGCGCCCCTTCACCTGCGGCACGACGTTGATCACGTACTTGATGACGCGCACGTCCGAGGTCGACGGCGCGACGACGTTGAGATACAGGATCATCACGGTCATCGCGACGATCGGGATGATGACGACGGTGACCTGGGTGCCGATGTTCCACGGCAGCCACTTCATCTTGATGAAGACGAACCAGACGATCCCCGAGTAGATGGCGAGGAGCAGGACTTCCATTACCTGGCCTCGCCGTCCCTCGCCGCGGCTTGAGCGTCGGCCTGAACCTGGGCCGGCAGCGCGAGGATGTCGTTGCGCAGCTGCGCGAGCTTCGGCGGCAGCACGCCGCGCGCGTGCATGTCGTCGAGCTCCTGGCGCAGATTGCGGAGATCGTCGGCGAGCAGCTCGCCGCGACGCGCGCGCTCACCGTGCTCGTCGAAGTACGCGTCGCCCTTGTCGGTGCCGTAGGCGAGCCTGTACCCGATCGGCTTCGTGTACGCCCACAGCCACGCGATCGGCCAGAGCATGCCGCCGAAAACCAGCGACAGCAGGCACAGCGTGTTGATCGCCTGCGCCTGCGGATGATGGCGCTTCTCGGCGATCTTCTCCGGCATCACGTGTACCAGCCAGAACACGACGATCACGATCAGCGGCACGAGGATCAGCGCCACCCACGAGACCACGTTGGCCGCGGTGTCGAGCGTGTCGCCGCTCAGGAACGACGCCTGGGCCGCGGGGGACGCGGCCAAGAGCGTTGCAGTAAGGCCGGCCCGGCACGACCAATGGGGCGCGCGCGACATCGGCTCCGCGAGAGGGGGACGCATCATTCGAGTCGGAGTCGTCGCCCCGCGATCGAATCCCGGCGGGACGGCTTTGGCATGGTGGCGCAAGCACGCCGCGCCGTCTACACTTTTCAAGACACTCGGCACGAAAGGGCTTGATCGAACGGGGAAATTTACGCTGCCTCGCGTCGCGCAGGCGTGCCGCCCCGGCGCCACTGCCCGGGTGTCATGCCGGTCCAGCGTCGGAACGAGCGCATGAACGGGCTCACGCTCGCATAGCCCAGCGACGCTGCGATGTCGTCGAGCGGAAGGCGCGTGCCTTCGAGCAGCTGGCGCGCGGCTTCGAGGCGGACACGGTCGAGCACGATCTGGAACGTCGTTCCCTGCGCCTTCAGTCGCCGGTTGAGCGTGCGGCGGTGCATCGACAGCATCCGCGCGGTGTCCTCGCCCGACACGTGCCCGCCCAGCATCAGCAGCCGCAACGCGCGCATTACGCGCGGCACGAGATCGTCGCGTCGCATCCGTTCGATCCGGCGTATCGCCGCATGATGCAGGCGCGAATCCGCGCCTGCGATCGGCCGCGCGAGCCAGGACGGCGAGAAGCGCAGCGCCGCGACCTCGGCGTCGAACTGCGGGACGAGATGGAACTGCGCGCGGTACGGCGAGAGGTCCGCGGGGCGGCCGTGCGGGAGCAGCACCTCGCTCAGCGCGAACGACGGCCCGCAAAGCTCTCGCAGGAACTGCGCGCCCGCGGCGAGCACCGCGTCGAAGATCTGCGCACCGCCCACGACGCGCGGCAGGTAGATCGCGTAACCGAGCTCGACGACGGTCGGTCGCTCGATCAGGTAGGCCAGGCCGCCACCGCTGTTGACCTGCTGGTGCACGGCGAGCGTGCGCAAAGCGTCACCGACGGTGGAGGAATGCTGCATCAACTCGCCGACGACGCCCAAGTCGTCGACCTTGTACAGCCGGCCGACGAGCACACCCAGGTGCGGACAGCTCCCGCAGGCGGCACCGAGCTCGAGCAATTGGCCGAAGCTCGCGTACGGGATCATGGCGTCGGGATGCTCGAGATCCCCGGGCGCAAGGCCCGCATCCGCGAGCAGAGCGACGGGATCGGCGCCGAGCTCGCGCAGCAGCGCCGGCAGATAGACGAGCCCGCCCACCCGCTGCGTCCACGAGCGCGGATCGCCCGGAATCGTCGGGCCCAGCAACGCTTGGCGTGTTTCGTCCGGCACCCAGCCTCCCCGCGGGGCAACGCGTGTCCTACATTATTACCCGGTTTCCCCGGAATTCACTTTCCGCGACATTTTCGTGGCCGGCGTCCAGAACTGTGAGGACGCCTCCTCGGATCGGAAGCATCGTGCGACCAAGAGGAAGTCGGAACGAGAGGAGCGGACGATGTCGCGTGCCGTCGACGGCAGCCGGGGTCTGGTGCGCATCGCGTCGCTCGCGAGAGTGCCTCCCGGCGCTGCGCTCGCCCGCACGGTCGGCGGTTACACGATCGCGGTGTTCAACGTCGACGGGCTGCTCCTCGCGCTGGACGACTCGTGCCTGCGCTGCTGCGCGTCGCTCGCGGCCGCGACGCCCGGCGCCGCCGGCGTGCGCTGCAGGTGCGGCTTCGACTACGACCTGACGACAGGGGCGGTGCGCGGCGTCGCGCGACTGCACACCGGCCGCTACGACGTGAACGTCGACGGCGACGACATCTGCGTGGCGATCCCCGCGCTCTTGGGACCATGACGCGATGAGCGTATTCCCGCCGTTGCGCTGGTTTCGCGCCTACGACACGTCGTTGCTGCCGCGCGATGCCGTTTCGGGCGTCACGCTCGCGGCGTACGCGATCCCGGTATCGCTCGCCTACGCTTCTTTGGCCGGATTACCGCCGCAGCACGGGATCTACTGTTACCTCGTCGCCGGAATCGCGTACGCGCTGTTCGGCTCTTCGAAGCAGCTCGCGATCGGACCGACGTCCGCGATCTCGCTGCTCGTCGGCACGACGGTCGCGACCATGGCTGCGGGCGACCCGGCGCGCTTCGTCGCGATCGCCGCGCTCACCGCGCTCATCGTCGCGGGTATCAGCGTCATCGCCTGGGCGCTGCGACTTTCGTCGCTCGTCGATTTCATCAGCGAGACGGTGCTGCTCGGCTTCAAGGCCGGTGCGGCGCTCACCATCGCGCTGACCCAGCTCCCGAAGCTGTTCGGCGTCAAGGGCGGTGGCGACCATTTCTTCGAACGGCTGGCAACACTCATCGGGCAGCTGCCCGACACCCGTCCCGCGGTTTTCGCGTTCGGGCTCGTCGCGATCGTCCTGCTCGTCGCCGGCGAGCGCTTGCTCCCGTCGCGTCCGGTCGCGCTGTTCGTGGTCGCGGCGTCGATCGTCGCGCTGACGTTCACGCCGCTCGCGCAGATGGGCTTCAAGACGGTCGGCGTGCTGCCCGAGGGCCTGCCGTCGTTCACGCTGCCGGCACTGCGCCCGAGCGACGTCGACGGCGTCGTCCCGCTCGCACTCGCGTGCTTCCTGCTCGCGTACATCGAGGGCGTGTCGGCGGCGCGCGCACTGGCTCGCCGGCATGGCGACGAGATCGATCCGCGTCAGGAGCTCCTTGCGCTCGGCGCGTCGAACCTCGCGACGTCGATGTTCCAGGGCTACCCGGTCGCGGGCGGCCTGTCGCAATCGACCGTCAACGACAAGGCGGGCGCGCGCTCGACGTTGTCGCTCGTGTTCGCGTCGGCGACGATCGCGCTGTGCCTCGCGTTTCTGACCGGGATGTTGCGCAATCTGCCCGACGTCGTGCTCGCGGCGATCGTGCTGGTCGCGGTCAAGGGGCTGGTCGACGTTGCCGAACTGCGCCGCACGTGGCGCCTGAGCCGCAGCGAGTTCGGCATCGCCGCCATCGCGTTCGCGGGCGTGCTGCTCCTCGGCATCCTGAAGGGCGTGCTGATCGCCGCCGTGGTCTCGCTGCTCGTGCTTCTGCGTCGCGCGGCGAGCCCGCACGTCGCGAGCCTCGGGCGCGTGCCCGGCACCGAGCGCTACTCGGACCTCGAGCGCCATCCCGACAACGAGCAGTCGCCCGGCGTGCTGGTCGTGCGCGTCGAGTCGGGGCTGTTCTACTTCAACGTCGGTCACGTGCGTGACGAGCTGCGCCGCCACGTCGCCGCGGCAGGACCCGACCTGAAGGTGGTCGTGTGGGACCTGTCGTCGTCGCCGGGTGTCGACATCGCCGGCACGCGGCTGGTCGGCGAGGTCCGCGCCGAGCTCGCCGCGGCGGGTGTCACGCTGCGGCTGGTCGATGCGCGCGCGTCGGTGCGCGAGCTCCTGCGCGCCGCGCTTGGCGAGGAGGCGGTCGGGATCGATCGACGCCGGTCGATCGCCGACGCGTGCGACCTCAGTACGCCTCGGGAATCACCTTGAACGGGTAATTCGCTTCCTTGTACTTGCCTGCCTTGCGCTTGGGGAGCAACACCTTGTCGCGCGGCGCGGTCTTGTACGGGATGCGGCCGAGGATGTGCTTGATCGCGTTGAGGCGCGCGCGCCGCTTATGGTCCGACCGCACGACGTACCATGGCGCCCACGACGAGTCGCTCGCCTTGAACATATCGTCGCGCGCGCGCGAGTAGTCGTCCCAGCGGTCGTACGACTTCAGGTCCATCGGCGAAAGCTTCCAGATCTTGCGCCCGTCCTCGAAGCGTGACTTCAGGCGCCGCGTCTGCTCCTCGGGGCTGACCTCCAGCCAGTACTTCAGCAGGATGACGCCCGAGTCGATGATCGCCTTCTCGACCGGGGGCGTGCCCCTCAGGAACTTCTCCACCTGCTCGTCGGTGCAAAAGCCCATCACCCGCTCGACGCCGGCGCGGTTGTACCAGCTGCGGTCGAAGATGACGATCTCGCCGGCGGCCGGCAGGTGCGGCAGGTAGCGCTGTATGTACATCTGCGACTTCTCGCGTTCGGTCGGCGCCGGCAACGCGACGATGCGAAAGACGCGCGGGCTGACCCGCTCGGTGATCGCCTTGATCGTGCCGCCCTTGCCGGCGCCGTCGCGACCCTCGAAGACGATGCAGACCTTGGCGCCGGTGTGCGCCACCCAGAGCTGCAGCTTGACCAGCTCGACGTGAAGCTTGCGCAGCGCCTTCAAGTAGTCCTTGTTGGACAGGTCGGCGTTCGGGTCGGCCGCCTGGGGCGCCTGGACGGGCTCGACGGCGTCGGCGGACGCCTTCCTGGAGGGCGCAGCGTCTTTCGCGGCACGGTTCTTCTTGCCTTTGGTACTCATGATCGATCTCCTTCGATTGAAACCGTTTGTCTAGGAAAAGAGGCGGGCTGATTTCGTCGCGAAAAGCGCGTCCGCCACGGCTGAAGCCGCCGTCCCGGCGTTATGCTGCTCGCAGGAGGTATCTGCATCATGAGCAGCGAGTTTCGCGCGAAGTTCTGGGGCCGGCAGTTGGACGACCTGATGACGGAGATCGGGCGCCAGGCCACGATCTGCAAGGTGAGGTTGCTCGACGACGGCGTCATCGACGCCGTGCTGCGCAACGACGAATCGGTCTGCGGCAGCAACAACCCGATCTCGTTCAAGAAGCTCAGGGACGCCCTGATGCTCGGCTTCGTCGTCCGCGGCAAGTCGGTCGAGCATCTCGGGCCGGGTGAGACC
>DATBSV010000312.1:0-17008 GCA_036559685.1 Casimicrobiaceae bacterium | reverse complement strand
CAGGTCGCGATCATCGTGACGTCGATCGCGATGATGGCGGGCCTGCTGCTGCTGGTGTATCGCACCAAGCTCGGCGTGGCGATGCGCGCGACCGCGCAGAACCCGTCGATCGCGGGCCTGATGGGGATCGACATCAACCGCGTGATCGCGCTCACGTTCGTGATCGGCGCGGGGCTCGGCGCGGTCGCCGGCGTGATGGTCGGCAGCTACTACGGCATCGCTCACTACCAGATGGGGGCGCTGCTCGGCCTCAAGGCGTTCTCGGCGGCCGTGCTCGGCGGCATCGGGAACCTGGCCGGCGCGATGCTGGGCGGCATCCTGCTCGGCATCATCGAGGCGCTCGGCGCCGGCTACGTCGGCGAGCTCACGAACCTGTGCCAGCTCTCGAGCTGGTTCGACGCGCTCGCCGAGCGCTGCGCGAGCGACCCGAACGTCACGCTGTTCGGCTCGAACTACCAGGACGTGTTCGCGTTCATCGTGCTGATCCTCGTGCTCATCTTCCGCCCGTCGGGCCTGCTCGGCGAGCGCGTGTCCGACCGTGCCTAGCTCCAGGAGTCCTTCGATGCGTTACCGCTGCCTTGCCCTGATCGCCGTGCTCGCCGCGTCCGCCCCGGTGCTGGCCAAGGAGCCCGCGCTCGGGTTCTACGTCGGCGGCGGCGTCGGCCAGTCGAATTTCAGGAGCGACTTTGCGTCGCAGGTGAACCACGCGTACGAAGGCACCGGCTTCACCGTCGACGCCGCGAGCGTCACGGACGACAAGGACACCGCGTGGAAGGCGTACGCGGGCTGGCGGTTCCACCCCTACGGCGCGATCGAGGCCGCCTGGCTCGACTTCGGCGAGGCGCGCACGCACTACGAGATCGGCGTGCCGAACATCGGGGCGGCGACGCGCGACGGCCGCTACCGGCTTTCCGGCGTCGAGCTCTCCGCGCTCGGCATCGTGCCGATCGGCGACCGCGCGACCGTGTACGCGAAGGCCGGCGCGCTGTTCGCGCAGCTCAAGTACGACGAGTCGGGGTTCAACCAGTTCGGCGAGCCGGGATCGTTCTCGCACACCGACCGCGAGACCAAGCTCGTGTGGGGACTCGGCGGAAGCTTCGAGATCGTCGAGTCGCTGTCCGTGCGCGTCGAGTGGCAGCGGGCCGAGGACGTCGGCGAGCGATTTGCGTTCACCGACAGCGCCAACGGCCGCTTCGAGCACGTCGACATGGCGACGATCGCGCTGCAGTGGCGCTTCCGCTGAGCCAGGGCCTGTTAGCGCTACCGGGACGCTCGCGTGACTCAGCAAACGGCCGCCATCGAGGCGCACACCGCAAGCCGTAGCGCCCCTACGGCGAGGATGTGCAACGATGAGGGCGGCCGTTTGCTGAGATCACCCGGAGGGCCCATGCCGCGCTGGCCGCAGGGCGTTGTTGCTCAGTCGTTATGTGCTGGAAGCACATGGCCGCCTTCGCGCCTAGCCCTGCGGCCAGCGCGACATGGGCGCGAGTGCCCCCGTAGCGCTGACAGGCCCTAGTGGCGGCGTCCGCCGCCCTTCCCCGCCGGCTCGCCTCGCTCGTCTACGAAGCGCTGATCGCCGCCGCGATCGTGCTGATCGCCGGCTTCGCGCTCACGCCGGTGATGTCGCCGGTCGCCGATCCCGGCGGATCGCTCGCGCTGCCCGGCTACTCGCGGCGCGCGGCGGGCTTCGTGCTCGTCGTCGCGATCCTCGGCGCGTATTTCGCGTACTGCTGGAGCGGGGGCCGCCGGACGCTTCCAATGAAGACGTGGAAGCTCGCGCTGGTCGACGCGAACGGCGGCCCGTTGAGCATGGCGCGTGCGATCGCGCGGTACGCGGCCGCGTGGTTCGGACCGGCCGTGGCGCTCGCGTCGTACGCGACGACGCATTCGCGCGCCGCCGTGCTTGCCTTGGCGCTCCCCTACGCGTGGGCGCTATTCGACCGCGAGCGGGCGTTCCTGCACGACCGCATCGCGGGAACCCGGCTCGTCTCGACCGGGTAGGCCCTGGCTCATTCGGGCTGCGCCGGCGCGGGCGCGCGCGCCAGCGCGACACCGGCTGCGATCAGCACCATGCCGCCGAGCGCGAGCGCGTCGAGCGTCTCGCCGAACAACGCCCACGCCATCAGCGCGGTGACCGGCGGCACGAGGAAGAACAGCGCGGCGACGTTCGCGGCCGCACCGTGGCGCAGCAGCACGTACAGCAGGCTGATCGCGCCGACAGAGAGCACGAGCACCGACCACGACACCGCGAGCACGAACGACGGCGTCCAGTGGATCGCGAAATCCTCGACGAAGTAGCCGAGCGGCAGGAAAACCACCGCGCACACGGCGTACTGGATCGTCGCGCCGGCGCGAAGATCGACCCCGCCGCAATGCCGCTTCTGGTAGAGCGTGCCCACGCTGATGCCGAGGAGCGCGACGAGCGCGGGCACGAATTCCATGAGGTCGCCCGAGTAGCCGAGCTTGTGCCGCACGACCAGCGCGACGCCGGCGAGGCCCAGCGCGAGTCCGGCCCACTGGCGTGCGACGACGACTTCACCCAGCCACGTTCGCGCGATCAGCACGGTGACGAGCGGTTGCAGCCCGACGAGCATCGCCGTCGTGCCCGCCGGCATTCCGCGCGCCATCGAGACGAGCACGCCGCCGAGGTACAGCGCGTGCACGAGGATCGCCGCGACGCCCGAGTGCAGCGTGTCGCGCGCGGAGGGCCACCGCACCCGCATCGCGACCGCGACGGCCGCCATCAGCAGCGTGACGGCGACCATGCGCACGGCGAGGAAGCTGAACGGGCCGGCGTCGGGGAGCCCGAGCTTCGCGGCGATGAAGCCCGTACTCCACAGCAGCACGAACAGCGCGGGGAACGCCGCGGCGCCGCGCGGAGGCGGCGCGCTCAGGTGCGCGCTTTCGGCCGCGCGGCCTTGCGCTTGCCGCGCTTGTAGCGCGCGACCCCGTCGACGATCTCGCGCCGCGCGTCCTCGGCCTCGACCCAGGTGCCGACGCGCACCCATTTGCCGGGCTCGAGGTCCTTGTAGTGCTCGAAGAAGTGCTGGATCTGCCGTACCTGGATCTCGGGCAGGTCGCGCGGGGACTTCACGTGCTGGTAGATCGACGTCAGCTTGTCGATCGGGACCGCGAGGATCTTCGAGTCGCCGCCGGCCTCGTCGTCGAGCTTGAGCATGCCGATCGGCCGGCAGCGGACGACGACACCGGTGATGAGCGGCATCGGCGAGAGCACGAGCACGTCGCAGGGATCACCGTCGAGCGAGAGCGTGTGCGGGATGTAACCGTAGTTGCACGGGTAGTGCATCGCCGTGCCCATGAACCGGTCGACGAAGACCGCGCCGGTGTCCTTGTCGACCTCGTACTTGATCGGGTCGGCCAGCATCGGGATCTCGACGATGACGTTGCAATCGTGCGGAACGTCCTTGCCGGCGGAGACGCGATCGAGACTCATCGGGAGGGACTTCGGCGGGGAACGTGCGCGATTATAGCGGCCGGCTCCCCTGTCCTCCGGGGCGCGACAACGCGCGCGAGTCGCGGCATACTTGCCGCCGCGCGCGGCTTTCCCGTCTGCGCCCCACCGTGAGGCCCGCCATGCGTGCTGCGCTCGTTACGTCGGCCGTCGTTTTCGCCCTTGTCGCTCCGCCCGTCGCGCATGCGCAGTCGCCCGAGATCAAGGACGCCGCCGCGATCCCGCCGTTCTCGGCCGGCAAGGTCGGAGCCCCCCAGGCGCCCTGGGAAATCGTACGGGTCAACGACAAGAAGAAGCTCACCGAATTCGACATGGTCGACGACGGGGGCAAGGTCGTGCTCCACGCGCGCTCCGACCAGGGCGCGAGCGGGATCGGCGTGCGCACGAGCCTCGATCTCGCCAAGACGCCGATGCTCTCCTGGCGCTGGAAGGTCGCGGGCGTCGTCGAAGGCGCCGACAACTCCGTCGGCGGCAAGGAAGACGCCGCGGCGCGCATCACGCTCACGTTCGACGGCGACAAGTCCAAGCTGTCGTTCGGCGACCGCACGACCATGAACCTCGCGAGCGCCGCCTACGGGCGCGACCTGCCTTACGCGACGCTCATGTACATCTGGGCGACCGACGCGCCGGTCGGCACCGTGATCCCGAACCCCCATACCAAGCGCATCCAGATGATCGTCGTGTCGAGCGGCAAGGGCGGCGTCGGGCAGTGGCAGTCGCTGAAGCGCAACGTGCGCGAGGACTACAAGAAGGTCTTCGGCGAGGAGCCGAGCCCGCTCAAGTCGATCACCGCGTTCACCGACGCCGACAACACCGGCACGAAGGCCGAGGCCTGGTACGGCGACATCGCGTTGACGGATAAGTGAGCCTGGCCGGCTCGCTCTACACGCTCGACGGCGCCGCGGTCGAGCTGCGCGGCGGCGGCCACTACGTCGCGCCCGGCGCGACGCTGATCGGCCGCGTGATCCTCGAGGACCGCGCGACGGTGTGGTTCGGCGCCGTCGTGCGCGCCGACAACGAGCCGATCGTGATCGGGCCGGAATCGAACGTGCAGGACGGCGCGGTGCTGCATGCCGATCCCGGCTTCCCGCTCACGCTCGGCGCCCGCGTCACGGTCGGCCACCAGGCGATGCTCCACGGGTGCACGGTCGGCGACGGCACGCTCGTCGGCATCAAGGCGGTCGTGCTGAACGGCGCCAGGATCGGGCGCGAATGCCTGATCGGCGCGAATGCGCTGGTGGGCGAGGGCAAGACCATTCCCGACCGCTCGCTCGTGATCGGCAGCCCGGGCAAGGTCGTCCGGACGCTGACCGACGACGACGTCGCGAAGCTCCGGCACGCCGCGGATGTCTACGTCGCCAACGCGGCGCGCTACCGCTCGGGCCTCCGTCCCGACCCCCGCTAGCGATCGCTGAATCCGGGGAGGCCCGACGGCGCATCCAACCGGGGTCCGAGCCTCGGAGGTTTCGCCATGCGCCGCTCCGCCCTGCCCGTCGTGATCGTCGCCTGCGTGGTGGTAGCCGCGGTGCTGGCGTGGATCGCCACCCAGCGCTTCTTCCCGCGCCAGGAGTCGTCCGAGGCGAGCGGGCCGGTCACGAGCGAGATCCGCACGCCGGGCGAGTTCACGAAGGTCGACGTCTCGGGACACTTCGACGTCGAGCTCGTTCAGGGGCCGAAGCACGAAGTGACGGTCGAGGCCCCGCCGGACCTGCTGGGGAACATCCGGACCACCGTCACCGGCCCCAAGCTGTCGATCCGGATGGAGCGGAGCGCGTGGCGGCCGTTCCAGGGCGCGTCGCGCGTCCCCAAGATCATCATCACGGCCCCGACCTACGAGGCGATCGCAGCCGCCGGGACGATCAAGCTCTCGTCGGCCGCCCTCAATGTCGATAGCCTTCGCCTCGCCGCTGCGGGGGCGACGACGGTGCGGTTCGACAAGCTCCACGCCGACTCGCTGCGGCTCGCCGGCTCCGGGGCGCTGAAGGCGTACTTCGCCGGCGCGGCGCGCGAGCTCACGATCAGCCTGTCCGGCGCGGGCGACGTGCGCGCCGCGGAGCTCGTGTCCGAGGAGGCCAAGGTGAGCGTCGCCGGCGCCGGCCACGTCGTCGTCAACGCGGCGCACGAGCTGCGCGTGAGCCTGTCCGGCGCCGGCAGCGTCGAGTACTACGGCAATCCCGAGATCAACAAGAGCATCAGCGGCATCGGGAGCATCAAGCGCCGCGACGGCCCGCCCGCGAATGCGCCGGCCGAGAAGGCGCGCTACCAGATCGCGTGAGGGGTCAGACCGGCTCGCCAGGCGACCGAAGGGCCGCCCCGAGGTCGCCTGGCTACGGGGGGACGTTCTCCCCGCCTTCCGGTCCGTAGAACACGACCCAGGTCGCGAAGTCGTCGCCGAACGCCTCGAACCGGTGGACGACGCCGGCGGGCACGAACAGCACGTCACCTGCCGCGAAGCGGTGGCGCTCGGCGCCGTTCACGAACCAGCCTTCGCCCGACAGCACGACGTAGACCTCGTCGCGCGTGTGCGGCGACTGCGGGTCGCGGCCGCGCGGCGCGTAGTACTCGACGACGAGCGTTCCGTGCGCGAACACCTCGGCGAAGCGCTGGCCTTGCGGCCCCGGCAGCTTCGCCGCGCCTTGCGACGGCGTGATGCGATGCGGCGCGCTCAATGGGCGACGATCTCGGCGCCGGGTGGCACCGAGTCCGGCTTGAACATGAGCGTGAGCCCGGTCGCCGCGTCACGGTCGGCATGGACGCCCGACAGCGTGCGCACGTCAGTGATCCGGCAATCGCGCGCGACCTCGGCGAGCATCGCGACGACGTCGGCGACGCGGTCGAGCGCGTCGACCGGGCAGCGGAAGCCCTCGGCGTCGCGCGGCTCGAACGGCGACGACAGCGACAGGCGCAGCTCGCCACCTAGCGGGGCGCTCGCGGCCCGGTGCGCGCTGATCACCGCGACCGGCTCGCCGACCGAGGCGCGCAAGCGCCGCACGGCGTTGCTCGCGAACAACGTCGCACCGGCTTCGCGTTGTACGGCGCGTCCGGTCGCGACCGCGGCCGGCAGCGATTGCGGAGCGCGCGGCAGCGCCACGATCGACGCACCGCGCGTCGCGAGTCGCTGCGACAACGCGCGCGTGAGCGGCACGCCCCATGCGCCGACACGCGCGTCGCCGACGAGCGCGGCACTCGACGCGGCGAGCGCGGAGCCCACCAGGAAGCGCAGGTGAACGCGCTCGCCGCCGGGCGACGCCACGAGCGGCGCGGGCGCGACGTCGAGCGGCGCGAACGTGTCGGTCGTCGCCGCCGCACGCATCAGCGCGGGCAGCGCGGCGATGTCGATCGCGTCGGCCGCGCACAGCGCGCCCGCCAGCGCAACCTGCCGGTGGCCGCCGAACGCGCCGTGCTCGAGCAGGATCGCGGCGAGCTCGCCGGAGCGCTCGACGACCGCGTCGACCGCGTGCTCGTCCGCGTCGTCGGACGCCGCGACGACGATCACGGGAAGCGCGAATAGGACCGGCGCGGGCGGCGCCGCGGGCGGCCGCTCGGCCGCGGCGACGATGGCGCGCCACAGGTGACGGTAGATCGCGGCGGACGGGCTCGACGCGAGCAGCCGCGCAAGCGTCGCGCCATCGACGCCGTCGATCATCCCCTCGACGGCCGTCGCGATCTCCCGCTGGCGCGCATCCGCGATCGCCCCGGTCGGCGCTTCCAACGCCTGCGCGGCGAGCGCGTGCAGCGCCCGCGAGCGAGCGTCGGCGGCATCCGGCGTCGGGAACGTGCGCGGCTCGGCGATCATCGCGCCCAAGTTTAGGGCCTGTTAGCGCTGTCGGAGCACTCGCGCCCATGTCGCGCTGGCCGCAGGCCTGAAGGCGGCCATGTGCTTGCAGCACACGACAACTGAGCAACAACGCCCTGCGGCCAGCGCGGCATGGGCCCTCCGGGTGATCTCAGCAAACGGCCGCCCTCGTCGTTGCACATCCTCGCCGTAGTGGCGCTACGGCTTGCGGTGTCCCCCTCGAGGGCGGCCGTTTGCTGAGTCACGCGAGCGTCCCGGTAGCGCTAACAGGCCCTAGTCGATGCCCCCGTTGACCGGCGTCGACGTGCGGGCGCATCGTGGTGGCGTACGCTCGTCGCATCACTTCCCCGGAGCCGCCCATGTACAAGCATTTCCTCGTCGCCACCGACGGATCGAAGCTCTCCAGCAAGGCCGTCGCTCACGCGATCGCGCTCGCGAAGCCGCTCAAGGCGAAGCTCACGGCGTTCTACGTGGCGCCCGAGGCGCCGCTGCCGGTGTATTCCGAAGGCGTCGTGTTCCAGCCGCTCGCGCCGAAGGAATACGCGGCCGCGATGGCCGCCGAGGCCGCACGCATCCTCGACCCGGTCGTCAAGCAAGCCAAGGCGGCGGGCATCGTCGCCGACAGCCGGCACGCGATCGCCGCGGCGCCGTGGGAGGCGATCCTCGAGGGGGCGAGGAAAGCGAAGTGCGACGCGATCGTGATGGCCTCGCACGGCCGCCGAGGCTTCGCGGCGATGTTGCTCGGCAGCGAGACGCAGAAGGTGCTCACGCACAGCAAGCTTCCTGTGCTCGTCGTCCGGTAGCGAATCGAAAACGCAGCGAAAACGCGCTAGAATCAAGGCTTTGCAACCGCAAAGCCGGGTCGATGCGCATCTCGAAGTTCTACCTCGTCACGCAGAAGGAAGCGCCCGCCGAAGCGGACGTCGTCAGCCAGAAGCTGATGCTCCGCTCCGGCATGATCAAGAAGGTGAGCTCCGGCATCTACAGCTGGCTGCCACTCGGGCTCATCACGCTGCGCAAGACCGAGCAGATCGTGCGCGAGGAAATGAACCGCGCTGGCGCGCTCGAGTGCTACCTGCCGCACGTCATCCCGGCCGAGCTGTGGCAGGAGACCGGCCGGTGGGACAAGTTCGGCCCCCAGCTCCTGAAGATCCAGGATCGCCACGAGCGCGACTTCCTGTTCGGGCCCACGCACGAGGAGCCGGTCACCGACATCGTGCGCAAGGACATCCGCAGCTACCGCCAGTTGCCGGTGAACCTGTACCAGATCCAGGTCAAGTTCCGCGACGAGATCCGCCCGCGCTTCGGCGTGATGCGCGGGCGCGAGTTCCTGATGAAGGACGCGTACTCGTTCGACGTCGATCGCGACGCGCTGATGAAGAGCTACCAGGCGATGTACGACGCGTACGCGCGCATCTTCACGCGGCTGGGGCTCAGGTTCCGAGCCGTCGAGGCGGACACCGGCGCCATCGGCGGCTTTGCGTCGCACGAGTTCCAGGTTCTCGCCGACGCCGGCGAGGACGCGATCGCGTGGTGCCCGCCATCCGACTACGCCGCGAACGTCGAGCAGGCGGAGGCGCTCGCGCCGCCGGGGCCGCGCCCCGCGCCGTCGGAAGCGCTGCGCAAGGTGCCGACGCCCACGCAGACGACCTGCGAGCAGGTCACCGCGCTGCTGGGACTGCCGCTCGATCGCAGCGTGAAGTGCCTGCTGGTCGTCGCCGACGACAAGCTGCACATGCTGCTCGTGCGCGGCGATCACATGGGCAACGAGGTCAAGATCGGGAAGGTGCCGGGCCTGGCCGGCTGGCGCTGGGCGACCGATGCCGAGATCGTCGCCGCGATGGGCTGCCGCGCCGGTTTCCTGGGTCCGGTCGGGCTTTCGAAGGACGTGCCGCTGATCGTCGACCGCTCGGTCGCGGTCATGGCGGACTTCGTCTGCGGTGCCAACGAGGCCGGCTTCCACCTGACCGGTGCCAACTTCGGGCGGGACGCCAGGGAGCCCGACCGGGTCGCCGACCTTCGGAACGTCGTGGCGGGCGACCCGTCGCCCGACGGCAAGGGGACGCTCGAGATCCTGCGGGGGATCGAGGTCGGCCATGTCTTCGCGCTGGGGACCCGGTACTCGCAGGACATGGGCGCCACCTACCTCGACGCCCAGGGCCAGTCGCACCTGATCGAGATGGGGTGCTACGGGATCGGGGTCACCCGGGTCGTCGCGGCGGCCATCGAGCAAAACTACGACGATAGGGGTATCGTCTGGCCGGAGGCGATGGCCCCGTTCACCGTCGCGATCGCCCCGATCGGGTACGACCGGAGCGAGGGCGTCCGGGAACTTGCGGACCGCCTGCATGACCAATTGGCGGCGGACGGGGTCGAGGTGCTGCTCGACGACCGGGGCGAGCGCCCTGGCGTGATGTTTGCTGATCTCGAGCTCCTGGGCATTCCCCACCGCATCACCCTGGGCGACCGGGGGCTGAAGGACGGCAAGGCGGAGTACCAGGGGCGCCGCGACACGGCCCCGACGCCGGTCCCGGTCGCCGACATCGCCGGATTCGTCAAGGACAAGCTTCACCGATAAGACCCACGTGCTCACGCGTCCCGCCTTGCTTTCAGCGACCTTGCTGGCCGCGGCGCTAGCCGTCGCGCCGCTGACCGCGTGCGCCGGCGCGCAGGCCGAGGAGTCGCTCGCGCAGTCGGTGGCTACGGTGCTGTCGCGCGCGATCTCGGACCGCCCGGTGCCCGCCGACTGGGGGCAGCTTCCCGACGCGCAGGCGTTCATCGAGACCATGTCGAAGCGTCTCGAGGCACGCGTGCCCGACGAGGCCGAGCGCCGCGACCTGCTGCGCTCCGTGCATTACGAGTCGATCCGCGCGGGCCTCGATCCGCAGCTCGTGCTCGCGGTCATCCACCACGAGAGCGGCTTCAAGAAGTACGCGGTGTCGGTCGCCGATGCGCGCGGCTACATGCAGGTCATGCCGTTCTGGACGCGCGTGATCGGCACGCCCGAGCACAACCTCTTCCACCTGCGCACCAACCTGCGCTACGGCTGCGTCATCCTGCGCCACTACCTCGACCGCGAGAGCGGCGATCTCTACCGCGCGCTCGGCCGTTACAACGGCAGCCTCGGCCGTCCCGAGTATCCGACGGCGGTGATGGCAGCGATGCAACGCTTCGCGCCGAGCGCGGCGCCCGCCTTGATCGGCGTCTCGGTCCGCCTGCCCGTCGCGCGGTGAGCGGTCCGGCGCGCGCGCCGGCGACCGGACGCTTCGCACCCTCGCCCACCGGGCCGCTCCACTTCGGTTCGCTCGTCGCGGCGCTCGCGAGCGCCGTCGACGCGCGCGCGTCGGGCGCGCGCTGGATCGTGCGCATCGAGGACGTCGACGAGCCGCGTGCGGTGCCCGGCGCCGAACGCGACATCGTGTCGACGCTCGCGCGCTACGGCTTCGCGCACGACGGCGAGATCGTGAGGCAGTCGGATCGCTCGGAACTCTTCGCGAAGGCGCTCGAAGGACTCGACCGGCGCGGCTGGCTCTACCCGTGCGCGTGCTCGCGCCGCGACCTCGAGTCGGCGCCGCTGGCGCCGTCGGGCGAGCGCGTCTACCCGGGCACCTGCCGTCGCGGCGTTCCGCCCGGGCGCACGGCGAACGCGCTGCGCGTGCGTGTCGGCGCCGAGCCGATCGCCTACGTCGACCGCCTGCAAGGCATGCAGCAGCAGGATCTCGCGCGCGAGGTCGGCGACTTCGTCGTGCGCCGCGCCGACGGCCTCGCGGCGTACCAGCTCGCGGTCGTCGTCGACGATGCCGCGCAGGGCGTGACCAGCGTCGTTCGCGGCGCCGACCTGCTCGCATCGACGCCGCGCCAGATCCACCTGCAGCACGCGCTCGGGCTGCCGACGCCGTCGTACCTGCACGTTCCGGTCGCGATCGACGCGTCGGGCGAGAAGCTGTCGAAGCAGACGCATGCGCGCGCGCTGCCCGACGATCCGTTGCCCGCGCTCGCCGAGGCGTGGCGCTTCCTCGAGCAACCGCCGCTCGACGCGGCGACGCTTTCCGAGTTCTGGACGCGCGCGATGGTCGCGTGGTCGCCCGCGCGGCTGCCCCCGGTGAAAATGCTGCCGGCGCCCCGCTCCGCGTACCAACTATAATTTCGTATGACCACCCTCGTAGCCGTACGCAAGGACGACGACATCGTCATCGCGGCCGATTCGCTCACGACCTTCGGCGACCTCAAGCTCTCCGCGTCGTTCGACCGCGTTCCCGAGAAGATCGTCCGCTATCGCAACAACTACCTCGGCCTTTGCGGCTCGGCCGCGCACCAACTCGTGTTCGAGAGCCTGCTCAAGAGCCGGGAAGATCTCGACTTCAGCGGTCGCGTCGAGATCTTCGACACGCTGCGCAAGCTCCACCCGGTGCTCAAGGACCAGCACTTCCTCAATCCCAAGGAGGAGGAGGACGATCCCTACGAGTCGTCGCAGTTCACCGCGCTGATCGCGAACGAGCACGGGATCTTCGGCGTCTACTCGATGCGCGAGGTGTTCGAATACACGCGCTTCTGGGCCGTCGGCTCGGGGCGCGAGTTCGCGCTCGGCGCGATGAACGCGATGTACGGGCGCCTCAAGACCGCCGAGGCGGTGGCGCGCGTCGGCATCGACGCGGGCTGCATGTTCGACAAGAATTCCGCGCTGCCGCTGTCGCTCTATTCGCTGAAGGCCCGCCCCTGATGGCGGACGACGCGCTCGTCCCGTTCGTGTTCGAGGGCGCGGCGGTGCGCGGCGCGTGCGTGCGGATGGACCGGGCGGTCCACGACGCGCTGGCGTCGCACGACTACCCGCCCGCGCTCGCGCGCGTCCTCGCGGAGCTGCTCGCGGCGTCGACGCTTCTCGCTGCGAGCCTCAAGTTTCGCGGCTCCCTGATCGTGCAGCTCGCCGGCAGCGGCCCGGTGCGGCTGGCCGTCGTCGAGTGCGACCACGCGCTGTCGCTCCGCGCGACCGCGCAGTGGAGCCCGGCGGCGGTCACGAAGCTGGGACCCGATGCGACGCTCGCCGAGCTCGCCGGCGGCGGCGATGCGCGGCTCGCGATCACGCTCGAGCCCGAGGAAGGCCCGCTCTACCAGGGCATCGTCGCGCTCGAGGCGGGCTCCGTCGCGGCACTGCTCGAGCATTACCTCGCGAGCTCGGAGCAGCTCGAAAGCCGCATGGCGCTCGCCGAGCGCGACGGCCGCGTCGGCGGGCTGCTCGTCCAGCGCCTGCCCGGCGCCGGCGAGGACGTCACGCTGCCGTGGGACGAAGCGAGCCGCGCCATCGATGCGCTCGACCCCGCGGCACTCGTCGGCGGCGATCCGGTCGAGGCGCTGACGCGAGCCTTCCCGGGACGCGACCTGCGCGTCTTCAAGGCGCGCGCGCCGGCGTTCGCGTGCCGCTGCTCGAGCTCGCGCGTCGAGCAGGCGCTCAGGATCGCCGGCCGCGACGAAATCGAGGCGGCGCTCGCCGACGACGGCGAGGTCAAGGTGACGTGCGAATACTGCGGACGGCGCTACACTTTCACGCCGAACCAGGCGCGCGCGCTCTTCGACGCCCCCGCGACTTGAGCCTCTACCTGCCCGATCCGTTCGCACCGGCCGAGCGTGCGGCCGCGGCACGGCTGATGCACGACCACCCGTTCGCGACCCTGATCACGCCTGCAAGCCCCGAGCCTTGGCTGTCGCACGTGCCGCTGCTGTTCCAGCCGTCGTGCGAGCCGCACGGCACGCTGATCGGCCACGTCGCGCGCGGCAACCCGCACTGGCGTCATCTCGCGGGCGCCGAGTCGATCGCGGTGTTCCACGGGCCGCACGCCTACGTGTCGCCGTCGTGGTACGCCGACCCTGCCGCGATGGTGCCGACGTGGAACTACGCGACCGTGCACGCGCACGGCGCGGTCGACGTCGTCGACGACCCGGCCGAGTCGCGACGCATCCTCGAGGCGCTCGTCCACCGCTTCGAGGCGCACCGCGACGAGCCGTGGGAGCTCGCGATGCCCGAGGCGCGCGTCGAGGCGCTCGTCGGCGCGATCGTCGCGTTCCGCATGCGCATCCGGCGCCTCGACGCAAAGTTCAAGCTCTCGCAGAACCGCACGCGCGAGGACCGCGAGCGCGTGATCGCGGCGCTCGAGGCCGAGGCGCACGCCGAAGCCGACGCGACGGCGCGCTGGATGCGCGTGTACGCCGATCGCGACGCGACGTGAGCGGCGGGATTCGATTTGATAAGTGGTTGTGGGCGGCGCGCTTCTACAGGACGCGCACGCTCGCGACCACGGCGATCGTGAGCGGCCACGTGCGCCTCGGCGGCGAGCGCGCGAAGCCCGCGCATCCGGTGAAGCCCGGCGATCGCGTGAGCGTGCGCAAAGGCGCACTGGTATGGGAAGTCGTCGTCACCGCGCTCGCCGACCGGCGCGGCTCGGCGACCGAGGCGGCAACGCTCTACGCCGAGGATCCTGCCTCGCGCAAGGTGCGCGAGGAGGCGATCGCGCTGCGGCGCGCGGCAGCGCCGGCGCGCTTTCCCGGACGCCCGACCAAGCGCGATCGCCGTGCGCTCGACGAGTTCCTCGACGAGCCCTAGCCTTCCTTCGGCGGCTCCGGGGCCGGCGGTCGCGGCAGCAATCGATAGACGATGAGCAGGGCGATTCCGGCGATGCCGATCCCGGACACGAGGCTCATCCCGTCCTGGAACGCGAGGATCGGCGCGAGCGCGAGCGCGATGCCCAGCAGGACGATGCCGGCGACGCCGAATGCGCGACGCAGCGAGACGACAGTCATTGGATTATGAAGGCGCGCCTAGCAGAGGCGCATGGCGGCCAGGTCGAGCAGCAGCTCCGGCTGGCGCCAGCCGTGCCACAGCAGCCACGCGATCACGCCGGCGGCGATCAGGCCGGCGAGGTGCATGGCGACGCGCGCGTAACGCGGACGGGGCGTATCCACGCCCCGATTCTACGCCGCGCGCGAACGTCGACAGCCGGTCAGGCGCGCTGCGGCTCCTGGATGCCGACCAGCGACACCGGCGCGACCGGCAGCACGCCGAGCTCGCGGATGCTCGTCATGACGGTGCTGAAGTCGACGGCCGTGCGGACGTCCGGAATCGGTTTCGCAAGCAGGTTGACCGCGCGACCGCTGACCATCAGCGGCATCGTCGGCGGAAGCGCCGTGCGCAGGCTGCGGATCTCCTGGCCGGCGATCTTGCCCGAGATGCCACGGTCGAACAGCAGCACCACACCCGCGACCTTGTACGCGATCGCCGCACCGGCGATCTCCTGGCCCGGCACGCCCGCGCCGAGCGTCAGGCAATTGACGCCGTCGGTGAAGAGCAGGAGCTCGAGGATCGCGAGGCCGAGCTGGTTGGGATCGTTCGGCGGCGTGGCGAGCAGCACGAGCTTCGCGTCGCGCGTGGGCCGAACCAGGCGCGTCACGTCGCGCAGCAGGCGCTGCGCGAGGTCGGCGAAGCGCAGTTCCTGGAAATTCTGCATGTCGCCGCGCACGACGCGCTCGTGCACCGCCTCGTTGAGCGGGATCAGCGTGTGCTCGAGGAACTTGCGCAGCCCCTGCCCGACCAGCAGCTTCGACAGGTGATTCTGCATTTCGCCGACGCGGTGCTGCGCGAGCAGCTTGACGGCGGACTCGATCTCGGCCGGCAACGGCGACGGCTCGTCGACGGCGAGCCCGAGCATGGAGTTGAGCGCGGTGTCGGACAGCGGCACCACGGCACCCGCGCGCCAGCCCTCGGACAGCAATTGCTTGATGAGCTTCAGCCGCGCGACCTGGTCGGGCGGGTAGACACGATCGCCGAAGCCGTCGCGCAGCGGTGCAGGGAACCCGTAGCGGCGCTGCCACATGTAGAGCTGCTCGCGCCGGAGGCCGGTCGTGCGCACGACTTCGCGGATGTGGAGCGCCCCGCGGAGGTCGGCCGGCGGGGCCGGCGTGTCGACGGACGTCAGCCGCGGCTCGGCGCGGCGGCTCGGTGCCTTGATCAGGATGCCCATGGTCGTCGTTCCTGTTCCATTCGCGTCAGCGTGCCCGGTCAGCCTGTAGGGCACAACCTACCACGTTTAAAGGGGAACTCTCCGGGCCCCTCCTCCTGCTTCCCTAGGAAGCGGTGCCCCTCGACGCTATGAACAGCACAATGCGTGCCATGCGTCGAACCTTCCTTGCGGTGGGCATCGCGTTTGCGGGAAGATGATCGATTGCACGCCCGGGCCGCCCGCCCCGAAAGGACAGGCGCCGGCGACCGTGCCGGCGTGGGCGTCCTCCTCGGGAGGCCTGCGGACGGGACGGCGACGGCCCGCACCATGTTCGGATTCGGCAAGACCACCAGGGACCCGCTGGCCGACGCGAAGTCGGCCGAGCGCTGGTTCGCCGCGCAGCCCGCCGGGGATCCGCTCGCGATCCACGCCGAGCTCATGAGCGCGCTCGGCGCAATCGCCGAGCGCGGACGCGAGCGCACGCCCGCGATGCTCGAAGCCGTGTTCCGCGCCGACACGCTCGCGCAGCCGGTGCGCGAGGCGCTGACCACGCAGTACATCGAGCACGCGTCGCGCAGCTCGCGCATCGAGCACCAGCTATGGTCGGCGCTGTTCGACCTCACGCAGGCGTTCCTGCTCGCGTACCAGGCGTTCTCGGGCGACGTCGCCGAGCACGCGCAGAGCAAGTGGCAATCGCTCCTGCCGGCGCTCATCGCCCGCCAGGTCGCGCACCTCGGCCTCGAGACCAAGATCCGCCTGTACCGCTACGAGCAGTGGATCCCGGCCAAGTGGGCCGAGCTGCACGGGCTCTTCTCGCTCGCGTGCAGCCGCAAGATCGAGCGCCAGGCGCTCGAGGGCGAGGACGGACACACCGCCACGATCGAGCACGCGTACCTGACGGTGCTCGTGCTGCAGCTCATGAACGCGGGCAACCTGACCGCGCGCCACCTCGAGTGGGTGGCGGGCGAGCTCCACGAGTGGTGCACGCCGCTGCGGCTCACGCTCGAGCCCTCGTCGGTGTCGTCGTTCTACGTCGACCTCGGCGGCCGCGACGGGCTCAAGCGCCGGACGCCCGCGCCGCTCGAGGGGCGCGTGCTGTTCCTCGACACGCGGCCGCTGCACGCGATGCTGATGCAGAACGTGGTGACGATCGAGCAGAAGATCCGCCACCAGCCGCTCTCCGACAAGACGCCGCGGCGCAGCGAGCAGCTCGGGCTGCTCGCGAAGCTCGCCTCCCAGGTCGATCCGGAGTTCCGGCCGTTCGCGCGGCGCGGCGAGCGCACGGCGGCGGTCGGCGTCGTCGACGCGATCGTCGGCTTCGCGAAGATCTCCGGCTTCCTGCACGAAGAGGAGCGCGACCCGCTGCCGCGCATCGACCCGACCAAGAGCTACGGCGGCACGATGGAGATCGCCGTCTTCGGCCATTCGCGCAACGAGGACGAGCGCCGCCGCGACCTCGCGCGCCGCCGCCTCTCGGCCTGGGGCGCCTCCGGCGGTCCGTGGGAGGTCAAGGACATCTCGCAGACCGGCTTCCGGCTCGTCGCGCCGATGAGCGCGGCGTCCGCGGTCACGCTCAACACCCTCGCGGCGATCCGGCCGATCGGGCACGCTTTCTGGACGCTCGGCATCGTGCGGCGCATGAAGCGGCTCACGTCGGACCGCGCCGAGATCGGCCTGCAGGTCATCGCCAACACGCTGGTCGGCGTCGAGCTGGTCGAGCAGAAGAAGAGCAGCGGCGGCGACGCCGACTAC
>DATBSV010000311.1:0-8499 GCA_036559685.1 Casimicrobiaceae bacterium | reverse complement strand
GGCCGTGTGGATCTACGACCCGGCGACGCAGACCGTCGCGCTGCGGCGCGTCGAGCTCGACGCGTTTCGCGAGGACGGCGCGCTCGTGTCGTCGGGCGTGAAGGACGGCGAGTGGATCGTCGCCGCGGGCGTGCACAAGCTCCGTGCGGGCCAGACGGTCAAGCCGTGGGAGAGCGGCGACGTGCCGGTGGCGACCGCATCGGCGAAGCCGAAGGCCTGATATGAAGGTCAGTGAGCCGTTCATGACCGCGGGCGGGCCGCCCGAGGGTCCGCGCTCGCGCTTCAATCTCTCCGAGTGGGCGCTCAACCACCGCTCGCTCGTCCTGTTCCTGATCCTGGCGTGCGCGCTGTTCGGCACGCTCGCATACACCAAGCTCGGGCAGTCCGAGGACCCGCCGTTCACGTTCAAGGTCATGGTCATCAAGACCAACTGGCCGGGCGCGTCGGCGCGCGAGGTCGAGCAGCAGCTCACCGACCGCGTCGAGCGCAAGCTTCAGGAGGTGCCGCACGTCGACTGGGTGCGCAGCTACAGCAAGCCCGGCGAGTCGCTCGTGTTCTTCGCGATCCGCGACTCGGTGCCCGCGTCGGACGTGCCCGAGACCTGGTACCAGGTTCGCAAGCGCATCGGGGACATCCGCGGCACGCTGCCCGCCGGCATCCAGGGCCCGTATTTCAACGACGAGTTCGGCGACACCTACGTGTCGATCTACGCGCTGACCGGCGACGGCTTCGGCTACCGCGAGCTCAAGGCGTTCGGCGACAAGGTGCGCGCCGAGCTCCTGCACGTCGACGGCGTCGCGAAGGTCGACTTCATCGGCGAGCAGGAGGAGAAGGTGTTCGTCGAGCTCGCGAACGCGAAGCTCGCCACGCTAGGCATCACGCCCGCCGAGATCGTCTCGACGCTCGCCGCGCAGAACGCCGTCACGGCGGCCGGCACGTTCGACACGCCGACCGACCGCATCGTGCTGCGCCCGTCGGGCGCGCTCGGCTCGCTCGACGCGATCCGCGACCTGTCGATACGCGCAGGCGGGCGCGTGCTGCGGCTCGGCGACATCGCGACCGTCTCGCGCGGTTACGTCGACCCGCCCCAGCAGCGCATGCGCGTGCACGGACGCGAGGCGCTGGGGCTCGGCATCACGATGGCCGCCGGCGGCGACGTGGTCAAGCTCGGGCAGGGGCTCGACGCCGAGATGGCGCGGTTGCGGGCTCGATTGCCGGTCGGCGTCGAGATCGTGCAGGTCGCGAGCATGCCGGTCGCGGTGCAGCGCTCGGTCACCCAGTTCGTGCGCTCGCTCGCCGAGGCCGTGCTCATCGTGCTCGCCGTCTCGCTCGTGAGCCTCGGGTTGCGCACCGGGCTGGTCGTCGCCGTCGCGATCCCGCTCGTGCTCGCCGCGACATTCGTGGGCATGTGGCTCGCCGACATCGGCCTGCACAAGATCTCGCTCGGCGCGCTGATCCTGTCGCTCGGGCTCCTGGTCGACGACGCGATCATCGCGGTGGAGATGATGGCGATCAAGCTCGAGCAGGGCTTCGACCGCTTCAAGGCCGCGTCCGCCACGTATGCGACGACCGCGTTTCCGATGCTGACCGGCACGCTGGTCACCGTCGCGGGCTTCCTGCCGATCGCGACCGCGAAGAGCTCGACCGGCGAGTACACGCGCTCGATCTTCGAGGTCTCCGCGATCGCGCTGATCGCCTCGTGGTTCGCCGCGGTCGTCGTGATCCCCTACCTCGGCTACCGGATGCTGCCCTCCGGCGCGGCGCTCCACCGGCCGACGCTGTGGGCGCGGATCCGCGCGCGCATGACCGGGCGCGACGCTCCGGTGCCGACGCCCAGCGACCCGTCCGATCCCGACGCGGTCTACCGCACGTCCTTTTATACCAAGCTGCGCGGCGTGATCGACACCTGCGTGCAGCACCGCTGGCTCGTGCTGGGCGCGACGGCGGCCGTGTTCGTCGCGTCGCTCGCGCTGTTCAAGCTCGTGCCGCAGCAGTTCTTCCCGGCATCGTCGCGTCCCGAGCTGATCGTCGACTTGAGGTTGCCCGAGGGCAGCTCGTACCAGGCGACGCTCGAGCAGGCGAGGAAGTTCGAGCGCATCCTCGACGGCGAGTCGGGCATCGAGAGCTACGTCGCGTACGTCGGGGCCGGCAGCCCGCGCTTCTACCTGCCGCTCGACCAGCAGCTGCAGCAGTCGAACTTCGCGCAGTTCGTGCTGGTCGCCTCGAGCAACGCCGAGCGCGAGCGCGTGCGCACGCGCCTGGTCGAGCGCTTCGCGACCGACTTCCCCGAGCTTCGCGGCCGCGTGTCGCGCCTCGAGAACGGGCCGCCGGTCGGCTTCCCGGTGCAGTTCCGCGTGTCGGGTGACGACATCGGCGAAGTGCGCCGCATCGCGCGCGAGGTCGCGACGATCGTGCGCGACGACCCGGGCACGAGCGACACGCAGTTCGACTGGGACGAGCCGGTCAAGACGATCCGCCTGGTCGTCGAACAGGACAAGGCGCGGCTGCTCGGCTTCTCGTCGCAGGACATCGCCGCCTACCTGCAGAACTCGGTGTCGGGCGTGACCGTCACGCAATTGCGCGAGCGCGACAAGATGATCGACGTCGTGCTGCGCGGCGCGCCCGAGGAGCGCGCGCGCGTGTCGTTCCTCAAGGACCTGTCGATCCCGACGCGCGCGGGCAAGCCGGTGCCGATCTCGCAGATCGCCGACCTGCGCTACGAGCTCGAGGAGGGCATCGTGTGGCGGCGCAACCGGCTGCCGACGATCACGGTGCGCGCGGACGTGCGCGGCGACGCGCAGGGGCCCGACGTGGCCAACCGCATCAACCCGAAGCTCGAGTCGTTGCGGACGGGCCTGCCGCTCGGCTACCGGATCGACATGGGCGGCGCGATCGAGGACTCGGCCAAGGGCCAGAAGTCGATCGCCGCGGGCGTCCCGCTGCTCGTCGTCGTCGTGCTGACGCTCCTGATGATCCAGCTCAAGAGCTTCTCGCGCACGGCGATGGTCGTGATGACGGCCCCGCTGGGGCTCGTCGGCGTCGTCGCCGCGCTGCTCGCGTTCGGCAAGCCGTTCGGCTTCGTCGCGATGCTCGGCACGATCGCGCTGTCGGGGATCATCATGCGCAACGCGGTGATCCTGGTCGACCAGATCGACCGCGACATCGCCGCGGGCAACGACCGTTGGGATGCGATCGTCGGCGCGACGGTGCGGCGGTTCCGGCCGATCGTGCTGACCGCGGCGGCCGCGGTGCTCGCGATGATCCCGCTGACGCGCAGCGACTTCTTCGGGCCGATGGCGGTCGCGATGATGGGCGGGCTGGTCGTCGCGACGGTCCTGACCCTCGTCTTTCTTCCGGCGCTCTACGCCGCGTGGTTCCGCGTCCGGCGCGAGGCCGCGGTCGCTCGCGTCCCGCTGGCCGAGCCCGCGATCGCCTGAGGCGCGCGGCGGTAGAATGCCGCCATGGCGCTCGCCCCCGTTCCCGAGATCGTCGCCGAGCTCAAGGCCGGCCGCATGGTGGTCCTCGTCGACGAGGAGGACCGCGAGAACGAGGGCGACCTCGTCCTGGCGGCGGATTTCGTCACGCCCGAGGCGATCAACTTCATGGCCACGCACGCGCGCGGCCTCATCTGCCTGACGCTGACCGAGGCGCGCTGCCGCCAGCTCGCGCTTCCGTTGATGACGAGCCACAACCGGTCGGGCCACGGCACCGCGTTCACCGTGTCGATCGAGGCGGCCGAGGGCGTGACGACCGGCATCTCGGCGGCCGACCGCGCGCGCACCGTGCGCGCCGCGGTCGCGCGCGACGCCAAGCCCGCCGACATCGTGCATCCGGGTCACGTGTTCCCGGTCATGGCGCAACCCGGCGGCGTGCTCGCGCGCGCCGGCCACACCGAGGCCGGTTGCGACCTGGCCGCGCTCGCCGGCCTGACGCCCTCCGCCGTCATCTGCGAAGTCATGAAGCCGGACGGCACGATGGCACGGCTCGCCGACCTCGAGCGATTCGCGGACGAGCACGGCCTCAGGATCGGCACGATCGCCGACCTCATTCATTACCGCAGCCGCACCGAGAAGCTGGTCGAGCGCATCGCCGAGCGGCCGATCACGACGCCGCACGGCGCGTTCCGGCTGGTCGTGTACCGCGAGAAGCAGAACGACGCGACGCACCTCGCGCTCGTGCGCGGCCCGATCGCCGCCGACGTCGAGACGCTGGTGCGCGTGCACGAGCCGCTGTCGGTGATCGATCTCCTCGACGCGCAGGACGAGACGCATTCGTGGACGGTGCCCGCCGCGATGGAGGCGATCGCCCGCGCAGGCCGCGGCGTGATCGTGCTGCTGCACCGGCCCGAGTCCGCCGACGAGCTGCGTCGCCGCGCGATGGCGAGCGCGCCGCCGGCGAGCTCGAAGCTCGATCTCCGCAACTACGGGATCGGCGCGCAGATCCTGCGCGATCTCAACGTCGGGCGCATGCGGCTCCTCGCGCGCCCGCGGAAGATGCCGAGCATGGCGGGCTTCGACCTCGAGGTGACCGGCTACGAGGACGCCCCGGCGCGCCGCGCCGGCTAGAGGGCCCGACCATGCCCCGCCGCATCGCCCCTTCGACGGCCGGCGCCGGGTTGCGCGTCGGCGTCGTCGTGTCGCGCTTCAACCCGTCGATCGGCGACGGGCTGCTCGCCGGCGCGTTGCGTGCGCTAGACGAGGCGGGCGTCGCCGACAACGACATCCTCGTCGTCAGCGTGCCGGGCGCGCTCGAGACGCCGCTCGCCCTGCAGCGACTCGCGCAGACCGGCGACTTCGACGCGCTGGTCGCGCTCGGCGCAGTGATCCGCGGCGAGACCTACCATTTCGAGATCGTCGCCAACGAGTCCGCCTCGGGCGTGTCGAGCGTGATGCTCGACTTCGGCCTGGCGATCGGCAACGGCATCCTGACCTGCGACACCGACGCGCAGGCCCTGGCGCGGATGGACCAGAAGGGCTACGAGGCGGCGCAGGCCGCGCTCGAGCTCGCCAATCTCTCCGATGCCCTCGACGACGCCTAATCACGGCCGCGCGAACGCGCGCCGGCGCGCGCGCGAGCTCGTCTTGCAGGGCCTCTACCAGCGGCGCCTGTCGCACAACGACGCGGCCGAGGTGCGCATGCAGCTCGCCGAGAGCCCGGGCTACGAGCGCGCCGACGCCGACTACTTCGACGCGCTGTGGGAAGGCCTGGCCGAAGGCGCCGACGCCCAGGTCGAGCGACTCGCCTCGGTGCTCGACCGACCGCCGTCCGAGCTGTCGCCGGTCGAGCGCGCGATCCTCGCGATCGGCGCGTGGGAGCTCGAGCACCGCCAGGACATCCCGTACCGCGTCGTCATCAACGAGGCCGTCGAGCTCGCGAAGTCGTACGGCGGCACGGACGGCCACAAGTTCGTCAACGGCGTGCTCGACCGCCACGCGGCGTCGGTGCGCGCCGCCGAGATCGGCGCTCGCGCGCGCGAGCGCGGCCTTAGTTGAGCGGCGAGTTCGCGCTGATCGCGCGACACTTCTCGCGCCCTGCGCGCGACCCCGACGTTCGCGTCGGCGTCGGCGACGACGCTGCGGTCCTCGCGCCCGCACCGGGCCACGAGCTGGTGCTCGCCGTCGACATGATGGTCGAGGGCCGCCACTTCGTCGCCGGCACCGATCCCGAAGCCCTCGGGCACAAGATCCTCGCGGTCAACCTTTCCGACCTGGCGGCGATGGGCGCGCGCCCGCGCTGGGCGCTGCTCGCCGGCGCCTTGCCCGACGAGGACGAGCGATGGCTCGCGCCGTTCGCGCGCGGTCTCTTCGCGCTGGCCGACGCGCACGACGTCGCGCTGGTCGGCGGCGACACGACGCGCGGGCCGCGCACCTTGTCGCTGACGATCGCCGGCGAAGTGCCCGCGGGAGCGGCGATCCTGCGGCGCGGCGCGCGTCCCGGCGACGACCTGTGGGTGTCGGGAACGCTCGGCGACGCGATGCTGGGCCTCGCCGCGCTCGAAGGCCGCACGCAACTCGAAGCGGTCGCGCGGAAGGCGTGCGTCGCGCGGCTCGAGCGGCCGAGTCCGCGCGTCGCGCTGGGCATCGCGCTGCGCGGCGTCGCGCGCGCGATGATCGACGTCTCCGACGGGATGACCGGCGACCTGCACCACATCCTCCAGTCGTCGCACGCCGGCGCTGACATCGAGCTCGCGTCGATCCCGCGCAGCGAAGCGCTCGACCGCAAGCTCGCCGGCGACGAGCGAGAGCTGGCGCTTTCGTGCCTGCTCGCGGGCGGCGACGACTACGAGCTCCTGTTCGCGGCGCCGTCGACGAGGCGCGATGGCGTCGAGGCGGCCGGCGCCGCGGGAGCGGTGGCGGTGACGCGCATCGGGCGCATCACCGGCGATGCCGGGCTCGTCGTGCGCGACGAGAACGGGCGGCCGCTCGCCTCGCTGCCGCGCGCGTTCGATCACTTCACGGAGCGTCCGTGAGCGCGCCGCGGCCGTCGCTGCGCTTCCTGTTCGCGCATCCGGCGCACTTCATCGCGCTCGGGTTCGGCGCGGGCCTCGCGCCGTTCGCGCCCGGCACGTTCGGGACGCTCGTGGCGATTCCGATCGCGTGGGGCCTTTGGACGGTCGCAGGCGACGCGGGGTTCGCGCTCGCGATCGTCGCGATGTTCGCGATCGGCGTCTGGGCCTCGGCGGTCACCTCGCGCGACCTCGGGGTACCCGACCACGGCGGGATCGTGATCGACGAGGTCGCGGCGTTCCTGCTCGTGCTGTTCTTCGTCGGCGCCGAGCCGGTCCGCGTCGGCGTCGCGTTCCTGCTGTTCCGTTTCTTCGACATCGTGAAGCTGCCGCCGGCGCGCGAGATCGACCGGGACTGGCACGGCGGCCTCGGCATCATGCTCGACGATCTCGTGGCGGCGGGCTACGCGCTCGTCGTGTTCGCGATCGTCGTGCGCGTGCAGGGCGCGCTCGGGGTGGCAGCATGATCGACGCGCGCCGCATCGAGGAGGTCGGCCTCAACGCGCTGCAGACGCAGCGCCAGCTGTTCTACGACGGCTGGCTCCTGCGCGTGTCGCCGGGCCGGGCGAAGCGCGCGCGCAGCGTCAACGCGCACTTCGGCTCGACGCTGCCGCTGGCCGCAAAGATCGCGCACTGCGAGCGCATCTATGCGGAGCGCGAGCTGCCGGCGCTGTTCCGCATCACCCCGTTCTGCGCGCCCGCGGACCTCGAGCGCGTGCTCGAGGCGCGCGGCTATGCGCCGTTCGACCCGACGCTGGTGCAGGCGCTGGAGCTCGACGGCACCGCGCTGCCGGTGTCGGCGAACCCGTCGGTCGAGCTCGTCGACGCGTCGGTCGACGCGTTCGTCGACGCGGTCGCCGCGCTGCGCGGCTCGCCCGCGCAGCAGCGCGACGCGCACCGCGAGCGGCTCAACCACTCGCCGCTCGACGGCCGCCACGTGCTGGCGCTGGTCGACGGCGTGCCGGTCGCCGCCGGCAAGACCGCGCGCGAGGGCGACGTCGTCGGCGTGTTCGACGTCGTCACCGACGAGGCGGTGCGCGGGCAGGGCATCGCGACGGCGCTGGTCGCGCGGCTCCTGGCGCGCGCGTGGGACCGCGGCGCGCGCGTGGCGTACCTGCAGGTCGACGCCGCCAACGCGCCGGCGATCGCCGTGTACCGCCGCTTCGGCTTCGCGACGATCTACACCTACCATTACCTCGGCCGTGAGGGCGAATGCCGCTAGCGCACGACGACGCGGCGATCCTCGAAGGCGCGCGGGCGCTGGTCGATGCGTTGCGCACGCGCGGCTGGAGGCTCGCGACGGCCGAGTCGTGCACCGGCGGCGGCATCGCGCACGCGATCACCGCGATCGCCGGCAGCTCGGACGTGCTCGACCGCGGCTTCGTCACCTACTCGAACGACGCGAAGACGGAGATGCTCGGCGTCGACGTGGCCGCGATCGGGCATCACGGTGCGGTCTCCGAAGCCGTTGCGCTCGCCATGGCCGACGGCGCCCTTCGCGCCAGCCGCGCCGATGTCGCCGTCGCCGTCACCGGCGTCGCGGGGCCGGGCGGCGGCACCGCGCACAAGCCCGTCGGCACCGTCTGCTTCGCGTGGGCGACGCTGGAAGGGGAACGGCGGGTTCGGACCGTCCTTCTGGAGGGCGACCGGGCGGCGGTTCGGGCCCAGTCGGTGGCGATCGCCCTCGAGGGGCTGACCGCTTTGGCCGGGGGGGCCTCGGCCGACCGGCCTAGGCCATCGGACCCCCTTCCATCGAACGATCGTTCTATGGAATAATGCCCGCCACTGACGGGCACAACCCGTCCGGCAGCAGGCGAAAAAAGCCTCTGGCCGGCGCCCCGGCGGACCCTTTTCACCAGGACCCACGGGAAGACCATCATGGACGACCGGACCCACGGAACCAAAGTCATGGACGACCAAAAGAGCAAGGCGCTCGCCGCCGCGCTGGTGCAGATCGAAAAGCAGTTCGGCAAGGGCTCCATCATGAAGATGGG
>DATBSV010000310.1:0-3980 GCA_036559685.1 Casimicrobiaceae bacterium | reverse complement strand
CGTCGAGGAGTTCTTCGATTCCGAGATCGAGAAGCGGCAGATCAAGATCGCGAAGGAGCGCGGCTTCACGATCCACGAGCACGCGCTCTACCTCTACGCCGAGTGCACGAAGCCGCGCTGCCCGCACCGCAAGTCGGGCGTCGGCCCCGCCTAGCCTTCGTCCGGCTCGGCGGCCGGCGCCGGTGCGGGCCCGCGGTCGCGGCGGCTGAAGTTCTTCGGCCGGAACCCGAGCAGCCATAGCGCGCCGAAGTACCCGACGCCGCCGGCGGCCATCACGAGCGCGAGGCGCACGACGCGCTCGGTCAGGCCGGCCTGCAGCCACGTCGACGCCGGCCCGGCGAGCATCGCGAGGATGCCGGCGAGCACGCCGCCCGCGACGACGATCTTCGCGAGGAACATTCCCCACCCCGCCATGGGCGCGTAGTGGCCGCGCCGCCGGAGCAGCACGTACAGCGTCGCGGCGTTGAACAGCGCGCCGAGGCTCGTCGCGAGCGTGAGCCCCGCGTGGCCGAGCGGCTCCATCAGCAGGAACGCGAGCGTGACGGTGACCGCGACGGTGACAACGGCGATCCGCACCGGCGTGCGGATGTCCTGGCGCGCGTAGAACCCCGGCGCGAGGATCTTCACCGCGACGATGCCGAGCAGGCCGACGCTGTATCCGATCAGCGCGACGCGTGTCATCAGCGCATCGGTCGCGGTGAAGCGCCCGTACTGGTAGAGCGTCGTCACCAACGGCAGCGCGAGCAGCCACAGCGCGATCGCCGCCGGCAGCGCGAGCAGCAGCGTCAGCCGCAGTCCCCAATCCAGGAGCTCGGAATAGTGGGCTTCGTCACCCTCGCCGCCGTGACGCGCGAGCGTAGGCAGGAGCACCGTGCCGACCGCGACGCCGAGCAGCGCGCTCGGGAATTCCATCAGCCGGTCCGCGTAGCTGATCCACGCGATGCGCCCGTCGCCGAGCCACGCGGCGAGCTGCGTGTTGATCAGGATCGACACCTGCGCCGCCGACACGCCGAGGATCGCCGGCGCCATGTTCCTGAGCACGCGCCGCACGCCGTCGTCGCGCCAGTCGAAGCGCGGGCGCGGCAGCATGCCGATCCTCATGAGCGCCGGCACCTGCAGCGCGAGCTGCAGGACGCCCCCGATGAACACGCCCCACGCGAGCGCCATCACCGGCGGGTTCACGTGCGGCGCGAGCCAGATCGCCGCGCCGATCATCGCGAGGTTGAGCAGCACCGGCGTGACCGCGGGAATCGCGAACTTCCGGTGCACGTTCAGCACGCCGCCCGCGAGCGAGGTCAGCGAGATGAACAGGATGTACGGGAAGACGACGCGGATCAGCTCGGCGGTGAGCGCCTCCTTCGCGGGGTCGCGCGCGAACGCGCCGGCCAGCAGGTAGACGAGCCACGGCGCGGCGAGCACGCCGATGATCGTCACGAAGACCAGCGCGACGGCGAGCAGCGTCGCGACACGCGAGACCAGGTCGCGCGTGTCGTCGTGGCCGCGCGTGCGCCGGTACTCGGCGAGGATCGGCACGAACGCCTGCGAGAACGCGCCCTCCGCGAACAGGCGCCGCAGGAGGTTCGGTAGCCGGAACGCCGCCTCGAACGCGTCCATCGCCGGACCGGCGCCGAACACGGCCGCCTTGAGGCTCTCGCGCGCCAGCCCGGTGACGCGGGACGCCAGCGTCATGCCCGAGACGGTGAAGACGGCGCGCAGGAGGTTCAAGGCTAAGGTCTTGCTGGAATTGCGGAAATGGGATAGTATTCCAAGTCTTTGTCCGGCCTTCTCGGCCGGCCCAACCGTTCCCAGGAAAGAGATCCATGGCCAACACGGCGCAAGCCCGCAAGCGCGCCCGGCAGGCGGAAGCGACGCGCAAGCGCAACGCGAGCCTCACGTCCGAGCTGCGCACCGCGGTCAAGAAGGTCAAGAAGGCGATCGCGGCCGGCGACAAGCCCGCGGCGCTCAAGCAACTGCACGACTCGCAGTCGTCGATCGACCGCGTCGCGGACAAGCGGATCGTGCACAAGAACCTGGCGTCGCGCACGAAGTCGCGCCTCGCGCACGCGATCAAGGCGATGCCCTGATCGGCGCGATGCTCGACCGCGTCACCCTCCGAGAGCGCCGTCACGGCGCTCTCGTCGTTTGCGGCTTCCGCTACACCGGTTCCTGCGGCTCGGCGGACGCGCGGGGCGCCGGCGTCGGCGGCCGATTGGGCAACATCAGCGACCCGGGATCGTCGAGCGCACCGGCGCGAAATTCGATCACCAGCGCGTTGTCGCGCGCGAAATTGACCAGGAACCGGTACAACGGCGCCTCGAGCTCGGCCAGCTTGGCGCCGACGACGACTGCCTTCGCATCGCCGACGTTGACCGGCCGCACGTACGGCGCGTACGACACGTTGCGCTCCTGGCCGAAGGCCTCGGTGACCCCTGCGAGGCGGTCGCACCAGTCGCTCGGCCGGAACGGCCTTCCGGCGGCGTTGAAGCCCCAGATCACAGCGTCGAGGCTCCCTGCGGTCATCCGGGCCGATTTTACCGACCACGGCATGCGCCTTGCTTTATCGCCGGGATGGACCTCGCCGTGAGCGCCCCCGACGCCACTGCCCCCGATCCGCGCTCTCCGTCCCGCGACGGCGGACCCGCCGACGACCCGGTCGACGCGATCTGGGACACGCATTTCCGCGACCCCGCGGTCGCCGCCCGTCGCGCCCACGCCGCCATCGAGGACAAGGGCAGCGACGATCGCACGCGCGCGTGGGCGGAGCTCACGATCGGCTGGCACCAGCTCTATTTCACCAGCGAGGCGCTCGCGGCGGCGAGCACGATCCCCGCGGCGCTCGAGCGGTTCGTCGCGCTCGGCGAGCGTCGCGGCGAGCTCCTCGCGCGGATCGGCGCGGCGCGCCTCGCGCTGCTGCGGCAGCTGCCGCAGGACGCGCGCGAGCAGGTCCTCTCGATCTACGACGAGGCTTACGCGACGCTGCCGCCGCAGGACCGCTTCTGGGCGATCAACGTCCTCGCGGCGACCTACTTCTACGACAACCGCATCGACGAGGCGATCCGCTACCTGCACCTCGCGCTCGAGACGCTGCGCACGATCGACGTGTCGCCGCACCTCGCGACCGCGATGTCGAACCTCGCCGCCTCGCTCGTCACCGTCGGCGACTACGCGCCCGCGCGCGAGCTCGCGCAGGACGCGATCGAGATGCTCGCGCGCTACGACAACCAGCAGGTGCTGCTGTTCGCGCGCTCGAACCTCGCCGAAGCCCAGCTCGGCACCGGCGACGCGACCGCCGCGCTCGCGACCGTCGAGGCGATGTTCGCCGACGCGCCGACGCCGCTGCCGAGCCAGTCGCAAGGCCACTTCATGGCGATCGGCGCCGAGGTCTACGCGCTGCACGGTCGCCTCGAGGATGCCGCGCGCTGCGTGCGCGAGGCCGAGACGATCCAGGCGAACTTTCCCGGCGGCTACAACGCCGTCTATGCGCGCTGGGCCGCGGCCGCGCTCTCCGACGCGCGCGACGACGACACGCTCGCGCTCGCCGCGCTCGACGACGCGATCGCGGTCGCCGAGCAGCGCAGGCACGTGCCGACGCTGTGCAAGGCCTACGCGGCGGCCGCCGCACGCAACGCGAAGATCGGCCGCTTCGAGGCTGCCTACGCGCGGCACGTGAGCCTGCTCGACGTGACGCAGGAGCGGATGACCAGCCGCGCGAGCGCCAAGTATTTCCTGCTCAAGGCGGAGCACGAGCTCCGTCATGCGCGCGAGGCGCGCGACCGCGCCGAGCGCGAACGCCAGGAGAGCCTCGCGCTCAACCGCCAGCTCGAGCGCCTCAACCGAGAGCTCGAGCGCAAGGTGCGCGAGGTCGAGGAGCTGCAGAGCCGGCTCGCCGCCGAGGCCGTGCACGATCCGCTCACGCAACTGTTCAACCGGCGCTACCTCGACTCGGTGCTGCCGGCGCTCCTGTCCGGCGCGAACCGCCG
>DATBSV010000309.1:0-4298 GCA_036559685.1 Casimicrobiaceae bacterium | reverse complement strand
GCTCGTCGGCAAGGTCGGCTTCCCGCCCGACGACATCGTGTTCGACCCCAACGTGTTCGCGATCGCGACCGGCATCGAGGAGCACGCGAACTACGCGATCGACTTCATCCGCGCGACGCGCTGGATCCGCGAGCACCTGCCGGGCGCGCTGGTCTCCGGCGGCATCAGCAACGTGTCGTTCAGCTTCCGCGGCAACGACCCGGTTCGCGAGGCGATCCACACCGTGTTCCTGTATCACGCGATCCGGGCGGGACTGTCGATGGGCATCGTCAACGCCGGCCAGCTCGGCGTCTACGACCAGCTCGACCCGGAGCTGCGCGAGCGCGTTGAGGACGTCGTGCTCAATCGCCGGCCCGATTCGACCGAACGGCTCGTGAGCGTCGCCGAGTCGGTCAAGGGCAAGGCGAAGGACGCCGGCGAGGATCTCGCGTGGCGCGACGGCACGGTCGAGGCGCGGCTGTCCCACGCGCTGGTGAAGGGCATCGCGAGCCACATCGTCGCGGACACCGAGGAGGCGCGGGCGGCGATCGCCGCGCGCGGCGGGCGGCCGATCGAGGTGATCGAGGGCCCGCTGATGGACGGCATGAACGTCGTCGGCGACCTCTTCGGCGCCGGCAAGATGTTCCTGCCGCAGGTCGTCAAGAGCGCGCGCGTGATGAAGCAGGCGGTGGCGCACCTCGTGCCGTACATCGAGGAGGAGAAGCGGCGCTCGGGCGAGGCGCCGCGCTCGAAGGGCAAGGTCGTGCTCGCCACCGTCAAGGGCGACGTGCACGACATCGGCAAGAACATCGTCGGCGTCGTGCTCCAGTGCAACAACTTCGACGTCGTCGACCTGGGCGTCATGGTGCCCGCGCAGAAGATCCTGCAGGCGGCGCGCGAGTCGAAAGCGGACGCGATCGGCCTGTCGGGCCTTATCACGCCGTCGCTCGAGGAGATGGCGCACGTTGCCGCCGAGATGCAGCGCGAGGGCTTCTCGGTGCCGCTACTGATCGGCGGTGCGACCACTTCGCGCGTGCACACGGCGGTGAAGATCGCGCCGCACTACATGGGCCCGGTGGTGTACGTGCCGGACGCGTCCCGCGCGGTCGGCGTGACGACGAACCTCGTGTCCGACGAGCAGCGCGCGGGCTATGTCGCCGAAGTCGCGGCCGATTACGAGCGCATCCGCGTGCAGCACGCGCAGAAAAAGGGGCCGACGCTCGTGCCGCTCGCCGCCGCGCGCGCGAATGCCGTGCGCATCGACTGGCAGGGGTACGCGGCACCGGCGCCGACGTTCGTCGGCCGCCGCGCGCTGCGCAACGTCGACCTCGCGTCGATCGCGGCGCTGATCGACTGGGCCCCGTTCTTCCAGGCATGGGAGCTCGCGGGCCCTTACCCGGCGATCCTCGACGACCCGGTCGTCGGCGAATCGGCGCGCACCGTCCACGCCGAGGGGCAGGCGATGCTCCGCCGCGTGATCGAGGGGCGCTGGCTGGCCGCGAACGGCGCGGTCGGCTTCTGGCCCGCGAACGCGCAAGGCGACGACATCGTGCTGTGGACCGACGAGACGCGCGCCGATCCCGCGCTGGTCTGGCGCAACCTGCGCCAGCAGGCCGAGCGGCCGCCGGGCAAGCCGCACCAATGCCTCGCCGATTTCGTCGGCCCCGAGGGGACGCGCGATTACGTGGGCGCGTTCGCGGTGACGACGGGGATCGGGATCGAGAGGAAGCTCGCGGAGTTCGTGGCGGCGGGCGACGATTACGGCGGGCTGATGCTCAAGGCGATCGCCGACCGGCTCGCCGAGGCGTTCGCCGAATGGCTGCACCGGCGCGTGCGCACCGAGCTCTGGGGCTACGCGGCCGGCGAATCGCTTGCCGTCGAGGCGCTGATTCGCGAGGAGTACCGCGGCATCCGCCCGGCGCCCGGCTATCCGGCGTGTCCCGATCACGCGGTGAAGGCGCCGTTGTTCGCGCTTCTCGACGCCGAAGCGATCGGCATGACCGTCACCGAAAGCTACGCGATGTGGCCGGCCGCGTCGGTCTCCGGCTTCTATCTCGCCCATCCCGACTCGCGTTATTTCGCGGTCGGCCGTATCGGCGACGACCAGCTCGCCGATTTCGCGCGCCGGGAAGGCATGCCGGTCGAGGCCGCGCGGCGCCGGCTCGCGCCCAACCTGGGGTGATCGTTCGGCGGTCTTGGCGAATATTCGCCTAGCTCGGGCGCCGGTCAGCTTCGCCGCCATCCGCGCTTGGCCTCTCCTATAATCGGCCGACCGCCCCGCGTGCGAGCGCTCGGGGGATGCCCGAGACCCCGCCATGCACTGCCCGACCCACGCGTATGCCGACGTCGTCGTCGTGTCCGCTTCCGGACGGATCGACTTCGCCGGCGCGCAGGCGCTCGAAGCCGCGATCGCGCCGTCACTCGCGCCCGACTCGGGCGTGCGCGGCCTCGTCGTCGACCTCGCGAACGTCGACTACATCAGCAGCGTCGGCCTGCGCGTGCTGATGGTCGCCGCGAAGGCGCTGCGCGCTCGGAAGGCCTCGATCGCGATCGCAACGCTGCAACCGATCGTCGCCGAGATCGTCGAGATCAGCCGGTTCCATCACGTCGTCGACGTGCGTCGCGACGTGCGCGAGGCCGTCGGCGCGATCTCCGCGCAGGCGCTCGCAGCCTTCGATCGCGCCGGAGCGACGGAGCGCTCGTGATGCGCGTCCGCTTCTGGGGCACGCGCGGCTCGATCCCGGTCGCGCTGACCGTCGACGGCGTGCGCCGCAAGCTCGTCGCCGCGCTGCGCTCCGCATCGGGCCGCTCCTTCCGCGACGAGTCCGAGCTCGAGAGCTTCGTCGACGCGCTGCCGTTCGCCGACGGCGCGACCTTCGGCGGCCATACGTCGTGCGTCGAGATCGAGAACGGCGGGCCGGACTTCGTGATCTGCGACCTCGGCACCGGCGTGCGGCCGTTCGGCCAGTCGGCGCTGACGCGCAACGGCGACGGGCGCACCTACCACGTGTTCATGTCGCACGTGCACTGGGACCACATCATGGGGCTGCCGTTCTTCACGCCGGCCTACATCCCGGGCAACCGGGTGATCATCTACGGCGGCCACCAGCACCTCGAGTCGGCGCTGCGCCGCCAGCAGGAGCAGCCGAGCTTCCCGGTCGACTTCAACACGTTCCGCGCGGACATCCAGTTCCGGCGGCTCGAGCCCGGCAAGTGGCACGACGCGGCGGGCATGAAGGTCATGGTGAAGCTGCAGCGCCACTCGGGCGACTCGTTCGGCTTCCGCTTCGAGCACGACGGCAAGTCGGTGATCTACTCGACCGACTCCGAGCACGACCTCGGCAACCGCAAGGAGACCGACGGGTTCGTCGACTTCTTCCGCGCGGCGGATCTCGTGATCTTCGACGCGATGTACTCGCTCGCGGACGCGATCTCGGTCAAGGCCGACTGGGGCCACTCGAGCAACATCGCCGGCGTCGAGCTTTGCCACGCCGCGGGCGTCAAGCACCTGTGCATGTTCCACCACGAGCCCGCGTTCGACGACGCGTCGATCGCGCGCGTGCTGGCCGACACGCGGCGGTACGAGGAGATCTGCCGCACCGGTGCCCCGATGACCGTGACCGCCGCGTACGACGGGATGGAAATCGACCTGTGACGCCGGAACCGCACGAGGCGGCCGACGGCCGCGTCGGCGGCGACAGCAAGGTCCGGTGGATCGGACTCGCGGTGCTCGGCGTGCTGGCGCTGGTGCTCTGGGCGCAACCGCCGTTCGTGACGCGCCAGCAGCTCCAATGGTTCGACGCGTCGCAGCGGCTCATGCCGCGCACCGTCAAGTCGACGCCGGCCGTCGTCGTCGACATCGACCAGCGAAGCATGGCCGCGCTCGGGCAGTGGCCGTGGCCGCGCACCGTGCTCGCGCAGCTCATCCGCGAGATCCAGCGCGCGAAGCCCCACGCGATCGGCCTCGACATCCTGATGTCCGAGTCCGACCGCAGCTCGCCCGAGCACTGGCTCGACACGCTGCCGACGCACGACTCGGAGCTCGCGCAGGCGCTCGAGTCGCTGCCCTCGCACGACGCCGAGCTCACGCGCGCGATCGCCCAGTCGCGCCTCGTCGTGCTCGGAATGGCCGGCACGCCGGAGGCGACCGGCATGCTCGTGTTCGCGACGCCGATCGTGGTCGAGGGCGCGGCGAAGGGCGACGAGGTCGCCGTGCACTCCGCGGTGACGCGCTATGCCGGCGCGCTTCCCAACCTGCAGATGTTCGAGCGCGCGGCGGCGGGCCACGGCCTGCTGTCGGTCGAGACCGAGGACGGCGT
>DATBSV010000308.1:0-4152 GCA_036559685.1 Casimicrobiaceae bacterium | reverse complement strand
ACCTGCGCAAATCGCTCGCGCTCGCGATCTCCGGCCACGAGGCCGTCCAGTTCCTGCCGATCCTGCTGCTCGGCGAGCCGGGCCTCGGCAAGACCCATTTCGCGAAGCGCCTCGCGAACGCGCTCGGCACCGGTTACGAGTTCGTCTCGATGAACTCGCTGACCGCCGGCTGGGTGCTGACCGGCGCGTCGTCGCAGTGGCACCACGCGCGTCCCGGCCGCGTCGCGCAGACGCTGGTCGAAGGCGAATACGCCAACCCGGTGATCGTGCTCGACGAGATCGACAAGGCCGGCGGCGACCACCGCTACGACCCGATGGGCGCGCTCTACGCGCTGCTCGAGCGCGACACGGCGACGCACTTCAAGGACGAGTTCATCGACGTCGACATGGACGCGTCGCACATCCTGTGGATCGCGACGGCCAACGACGAGAGCTCGATCCCCGATCCGATCCTCAACCGGATGAACGTCTACGCGATCGACCGGCCCGACGCTGAAGGGTCGCGGCGCATCGCGCTGAACGTGTACCGCGAGATCGTCGAGTCGCACCGCTGGCCGTTCCCCCCCGAGCCGTCCGAGGGCGTGCTCGAGCGCCTCGCGTCGATTCCGCCGCGCGACATGCGCAAGCTCCTGCTCGACGCGTTCGGCACGGCGCGTCTCCAGGGCCGCGACGAGCTCGAGCCCGAGGACATCGACGCGAAGAAGCTCTGCGGTCGCAAAGCGCGCGTCGGCTTCTAGCTAGGGATCCTCACCCGTCCGGATCCGCGACTTCCACAGCGACCACGGGCGCATCACGACGTCGACGTGCACCGCGTCGGCGAGCGCCGCCTCGTCGGGGTCGAGGTACGTGACCGTGCCGCCCAGCGCGATCGCCTGCTGCTGGATCGCGGCGTTCGACTCGGTGTAAACGGCGCGGTACACCGCCACCGGGACGCTCGGCCCCACGGCGCAGAAGCCGTGGCCGCGCATCAGCACGACGGCGTGACCGCCGAGCGCTTCGGCAAGCGCGTCGCCTTGCGCGATGCTGCGCACGAGCATGTCGGTCATGCCGAAGCGCTGGCGGATGTCGAATACCGGCGTCGGCGAGCTCAGGAAACCGCTGACGTGGTGGACCGGTCGCAGCGGCACTGACGACGCCGAGAACGGGATCACCGAAGACGCGTGGCTGTGCACGACCGCCTGGACGTCGGGCCGCCGCCGGTAGATCGCGCCGTGCAGGAAGCGCTCGAGGAACGGCCGCCGCGCGTCGCCGTCGACCGGTTGGGCATCGAGGTCGAGCGTCATCAGGTCGTCGCGCGTGACCAGCGCCGGCGCGAGCGAGCGCGGCAGCAGGAAGCGGTCGGGGCGTCGCGGGTCGCGGGCGCTGACGTGGCCGAACGCATCGAGGATGCCGTGCTCGGCCAGGATCCGGTGGGCCGCGACCAGGTCGTCGGCCAGCGCGGCGTGGGCGGAATCGTCGCTCATGGCCCGGCATGGTAGCGCTCCGGCACCCGCTGACAGTAACCGACGGTCTTTGGCCGAGGCCGCGAAAGGGGTTGGACCGATCCCCGGCGGCGCCCGCCCCGCGCACAGTCGCATCGGGGCGCTACGGCGCCGGTATGGAGGTCATCCCATGAACGGATTGAGGGCCGCGCTCGTGCGCGGCGCGACGGTCGCGGCGCTCCTCGCGATCAACGGCTCGGTCTTCGCGGCGCAACTCGGCGTGCTGGCGATGGCCGAAGGCGTCGGCGGCTACCGCGGCAACGAGATCGCCTATATCAACGGCGGCATCTCGCGCGAGGAGGCCGACGCCATTCGCAACGCGGCCCCGAACTTCCCGCTGCAGCTCGTGTTCACGCAGCGCGGGCAGCAAGGCGCGAACGACGAGTTCGTCGCCAACGCGTCGATCGTGTTCTTCGACGAGCGCGGCAACCAGGTGGCGTCGCTGAAGGACCAGGGCCCGATGTTCCTCGCGCGCCTGCCCGACGGCCGCTACACGATCGTCGTCGAGCACGACGGCCGGCGCCAGACGCGCCAGGTCGACGTGCGCAACGGCCGCACGCGCACCGTCAATTTCACCTGGGGCTAGGCGCGAAGACGGGGAGGGCCGCGCGCACGCGATCAGTCGTCCAGCGTGCGCGGGAAGCTCGCCTTGAGCAGGCGCGAGAGCGCGCGGTCGGCGAGGATGCGCCCGCCGATCTGGCAGCGCGCACAGTAGTTACATTCGTTCTCGGCGTAGACGATGCGCTGGACCGGCGCCCCGCACACCGGACAGGGCTTGCCGAAGCGGCCGTGGACGGCCATCTCGGGCCGGAACGCGGTGACCTTGACGGGCCAGTCGCGCGCGGCCTCGTCCGATAGCCGCGTCGTCCATTCGACCAGCACCTCGCGCGTCGCCGTGTAGAGCCGAGCGACTTCGTCGGCCGCGAGCTTGGACGTCTGCGCGAGCGGCGAGAGCTTCGCGCGGTGCAGGATCTCGTCGGAGTAGGCGTTGCCGATGCCGGCGAAGGTCTTCGGGTCGATCAGCGCGCGCTTGAGCGTGTGGTTCTCGCGCATGAGCAGGCGCTCGAACGTGGCGAGGTCGCAGTCGAGCGGCTCGACGCCGCCCGGATCGAGCGCGGCGAGGTCGCGCTCGCCGAGAACGACGTGCAGCGACGCGCGCCGCTTGGTCCCGGCCTCGGTCAGGGCGAGCCTGCCGGCGGGGAAATCGAACGTCGCGAGCGTGATCCGCCCGGGGGGCTTCGCGTTGCGCGCGAGCCACTGGAAACGCCCGGCGATCATCAGGTGCACGACGACGAACAGGTCGCCCTCGAGCGCGAGCACGACACGCTTGCCGATGCGCCGCACGCCGACGACCCGCCGGCCGACGACCGCGTCGATCGGCGGCGTGACCGTGCGCAGCAGGAACGGATGCAAGAGGGTCACGCGCTCGATCGGATGCCCGACGATGCGGGACGCGAGGGCGCGGCGATACGCCTCGAGATCGGGAAGCTCGGGCACGGTCGCGCGGCGATCAGCCCGTGAAGCCATTGCGACGGTGCGTGCCGTCGCAGAAGGGCTTGGTCGACGAGCCGCCGCAGCGGCACAGGAACAGCGGATCGCCCGTCGACGTGCGACCGTCCGACGCGGCGATGGTGACCGGCCCGTCGACGCGGAGCGGGCCGCCCGCCTGCGGCGTCAGTGTCGCGGTGCCGGGACCCGCGCGGCCCGGCGGCGCGCCAGTGGGCAGGCGGCCCGCGTCGGCGAATCGCAATCGCTCGTGCGAGCTGTCGCAGTACGGTTGGTTCGCCGATCCGCCGCAGCGGCAAAGCGTGGCCTGGCTCGCCGCGCGTTCGCCCGACGCGGTCACGATGACGAAGGCGCCGCCGCACATATAGGGGCCGTTCGGGGCGGGCAGGATGGTGTTCATGCCGGGCTCGCGCGCGTGCCTCCGCTAGAATAGCCGCCTTTGCGCGCGGGCGTCCTGAAGGAAGCCATGTCGAACATCCTCAACGACCTGCCGGTCGGCCAGAAGGTCGGCATCGCGTTCTCCGGCGGGCTCGACACGAGCGCGGCGCTGCACTGGATGCGCGCGAAGGGAGCGATCCCCTACGCGTACACGGCGAACCTCGGCCAGCCCGACGAGCCCGACTATGACGACATTCCACGTCGCGCGCTGAGCTATGGCGCGGAGAAGGCGCGTCTGGTCGATTGCCGCGCGGCGCTCGTCGCCGAAGGCATCGCTGCGCTGCAGGCGGGCGCGTTCCACATCTCGACCGGCGGCCTGCCGTACTTCAACACGACGCCGCTCGGGCGCGCGGTCACCGGCACGATGCTCGTCGTCGCGATGCGCGACGACGACGTCCACATCTGGGGCGACGGCAGCACCTACAAGGGCAACGACATCGAGCGCTTCTACCGCTACGGCCTGCTCGCAAATCCGAGCCTGCGCGTCTACAAGCCGTGGCTCGACGGCGCGTTCATCGACGAGCTCGGCGGCCGCAAGGAGATGTCCGAGTACCTGACCCGCGCGGGGTTCGGCTACAAGATGAGCGCCGAGAAGGCGTACTCGACCGACTCGAACCTGCTCGGCGCGACGCACGAGGCGAAGGACCTCGAGTTCCTCGACAAGGGCATCACGATCGTGCAGCCGATCATGGGCGTCGCCTTCTGGCGCGACGAGGTGAACGTGAAG
>DATBSV010000307.1:0-2664 GCA_036559685.1 Casimicrobiaceae bacterium | reverse complement strand
CCGAAGGTCCGCTACGACTGGGAGGACCGCGACGAGGCCATCGACCTCGAGCCCTTCGACGAGGCGCCGACGCCGGCGCGCATGCCCGAGCCGGGCCCGACGGTCCACTGACATGGGCGCCGTTCCCGCGATCCGGCGCGCACGCGCCGTCGACGCCGGAGCGCTGGCGGCGCTCGCCGAGCGCACGTTCCGTGCGACCTTTGCGCCGCACAACACCGACGCCAACCTTGCGTTGCATAGCACACGCACTTACGGCTTGGCGATCCAGGCGGCCGAGATCGCCGATCCCGCGCGCGTCACTGTCGTCGCCGACGACAGCGGCACGCTAGTCGGCTACGCGCAACTTCGCTTCGACCACCCGACCGCGTGCGTGTCCGCCGCGCGGCCCGCCGAGATCCAGCGCATCTACGTCGACGGGCCATGGCACGGGCGCGGCCTCGCGCAGGCGCTGATGGCGGCGATGCTCGAGAGCGCGCGATTCGGAGGCGCGGACCGCGTCTGGCTCGGCGTGTGGGAGCACAACCCGCGCGCGCGGCGCTTCTACGAGAAATCGGGCTTCGCGCTCGCCGGCGACCACGCGTTCGTGCTCGGCCACGAGGTGCAGCGCGACCTCGTGATGGCGCGCGTTCCCTGACGTCAGGCCAACGCGGGGCGCACGCGCGAGCGCATGAGGAGCCACGACGCGATCGCGAGGTTCACGAGGTTCCAGGCGATCCCGTGCACGAACGCGGCGCGGTACGAGCCGGTCAGGTCGAAGATCGCGCCCGACATCCAGCCGCCGAGCGCCATGCCGACGACGGTGGCGAAGATCACGAGCCCGATGCGCCCGCCCGCCTCGCGCGCGGGAAAGTACTCCCGCACGATGATCGCGTACGACGGCACGATGCCGCCCTGGAACAGCCCGAACAGCGCCGAGATCAGGAACAGCGACACGAGCCCGTCGAACGGCAGGAACATCATCAGCGCCACGCACTGGAGCCCGCCGCCGAGGATCAGCGTCCGCAGGCCGCCGACGCGGTCCATCACGTAGCCGAACCCGATGCGGCTCACGATGCCGCACGCCAGCATCAGCGACAGCATCTGCGCGCCGCGCGCAGGACCGTAGCCCAGGTCGGCGCAGTACGCGACGATATGGACCTGCGGCATCGACATCGCAACGCAACAGGCGATGCCGGCGACGACCAGCAATCCCTGCAGCGCCTGCGGCGACAGGCCGAGCGACGCCGGCGTCCCGCCGAGCGGCCGTGTCCCCGCCGTGGGCAGCGCGTGCGATGGCGGCGAGCCGCGCAGCAGCAGCGCGAGGGGAAGCATCGTCAGGAGCACGAACACGCCGATGCCGAAATAGGTCGCGCGCCATCCCGAGGTCTCGATGAAGTGCTGGACGATCGGCGGCCACACGGTGCCGGCGAAGTAATTGCCGCTGGCGACGATCGCGACGGCGATGCCGCGGCGTCGCTCGAACCACATCGACACGTGCGCCAGCAGCGGGCCGAAGGTCACCGAGCTCCCGACGCCGATCAGGAGGCCCTGCGCGAGCGCGAACTGGAACAGCGTCGTCGCGTAGCCCGACACGATGTAACCGATTCCGAGCAGCGCGGAGGCCGCGAGGACCGGGATGCGGATGCCCACGCGATCCGACCAGCTTCCGAGCACCATGCCCGCGGCCCCGAAGCCCAGCATCGTCAGCGTGTACGGGAACGACGCGCCGGCCCGGGCAACCGCGAACTCCGACTGCACGGACGGCAGGGCGACGACCACCGACCACATGCCGACGCCGCCGATGGTCGAAAGCGTGAGCGTGAGCGCGAGGCGTTGCCACGCCCGCGGAGAGTCGACGGTGGCAGGTGACATTCCCGGAGTGTAGCGAACCCGCGGGTCGCACCCCTGCTAAAGTAAGTGGCGTGGCGGCGATCGACGACTTTTCGTACGAGAAGATGAGCGAGTCCGCGCTCGACGACGCGCGCTTCGACCGGCCGCAGGGGACCGGGCCACGCCAGGGCCGCACCTACGTGATCTGCACGACGCCGCGCTCGGGCTCGTGGCTCCTGTGCCGGCAGCTCGTCAACGCCGGCATCGGCGTTCCGTCCGAGTACTTGGGCATCGATCACATCAACGCGCTCTACACGCGCTTCGGCGTCGACCCGCGCGACACGCGCGCGTACCTCAAGGCGTTGCGCGAGCGGCGCACGACGCCGAACGGCGTGTTCGGCACCAAGCTCCTGTGGCCGCAACTCGCCGACCGCCGCGCTGCGATCAAGGTGGAGCTCCTGCGTGACTCCAAGCTCGTCTACCTCAACCGGCGCGATCTCGCGCCGCAGGTCGTATCACTGCACCTGTCGATCGTCACCGGACGCTGGGACTTCACCGAGACGACGTCGCCGAACCGGCGCAGCGACATCGCGATCGGCGACCCGACGCACCTCGCGGAATGCGAGGACCTGCTCGCCCGGCAGCATCGCGCGTGGCAGGAGTTGTTCGAGGGCCAGCGGCTCCGGGTGGAGACGATGCATTACGAGGACATCATCGCCGACCAGGCGGCCGCGGTGAAGCGCGTCGCCGCGCTCGTCGGCCTCGCGCCGTCGGAGTACCGCGTCCCGCCGCCCGAGCCGCGCGAGAACGCGTTCTCGCCCGGGATCGAGGAGCGCCGCCGCGCGCTGGTCGCGC
>DATBSV010000306.1:0-3350 GCA_036559685.1 Casimicrobiaceae bacterium | reverse complement strand
GCGCTTCTCGCCCTCGCGGCCGACTGCCTGGTAGACCCACAAGTCCTCGGCGTGCATCTCGTCGTCCGCCTGGTGCTCGAACGGGCGCAGCAGCACGCCGCTCCACGTGTGGAACGCGGTGCCCCCGCCGATGTTGCGGTGATGCACGATGAAGTCGACGACCGCGCGCACCTCGGGCTCGGACGTCGGGTACGGTCCCGCGCCGAGCTGCTCGAATTCCTGCCGCCAGCTCGCCGGGAAGTTGCGGTTGAGGTCGAGGCCCTGCGCCGGTCGCCGCACGCGCAGCGTGTGGCCGTCGTAGTTCTCGTAGCGGCCCTCGGGCAGCACGCGGTAGTACTCGCCGCCGACCTCGGCGGGCTCGCGCCGGACCATCAGGCGCGGCTCCTCGGGATGCTTCTTCCACAGCCCGTTCGGGTCGGCGATGCGCATCTGCAGGATCAGCCCGTCGCCGTCGACGTCCTCGACGACGAGGCCCTCGGGCGCGTCCTGGTCGTGCGGATAATCGCGCGTGCTCGAGCGGATCCACTTCGGGTGGTCGGCGAGCGCCCATTCGGCGCCGTCCGGATTCATGCGCGGCAGCACGTAGAACGCGCGCGTGTCGAGAGCACGCGTCACGTCGGCGTCGTGGCCGTAGCGCGTGATGAGCGCGTGCGCGATGTACAGCGCCGCCGCCGACGCGGCCACCTCGGTCGCGTGGATGTTGCCGTCGACCCAGTACGCGGGCTTCTCGTCGGCCGGTCCGGTCTTCGCGTTGGTGATCGACAGGACCCACAGGTCGCGGCCCTCGTGGCTCTTGCCGATCGATGCGACGCTGCAAAGGTCGTGGCGCTCGCGCGCCCAGGCGTGCACGAGCGCGGTGAGCTCGTCGTAGCGAACGAAACGGTCGGTCGGGGCGGGCGTCATGCGGGGCGGTCGGCTCGAGACAAGGCGCGAGTGTAGCGCCTGACGTTGCACGATTCCGCCGATCGGATTATGGTGAATCGAGGGGAGACGGAGGCCACCATGAGGCGAAGGCTTTACTGGCTGGCGCCGGACGTGGAAAGCGCCCGGCGCATCGGCGACGATCTTCTCCTGGCGCGCGTCGAGGACCGTCACATGCACTTCCTCGCGCGCCCGGGAATCGACCTCGGGAAGTTGCACGAGGCGTCGGTCCTGCAGAAGACCGACGTGCGGCACGCAGCGATCACGGGGTCGCTCGTCGGCGCGCTGCTCGGCGCGCTCGCGGGCTGGCTGCTAGCGCAATACCCGATCGAGAACCTGCGGATCGGTGTCGGCGGCATCCTGCTGTTCACCGCGTTCGGCGCGGGCTTCGGCTTCTTCGCGTCGACGCTCGTCGGCACGTCGCTGCCGAACTCGTACCTCAAGCAGTTCGAGCGCGAACTCGCCGACGGCCGCATCCTCGTGATGGTCGACGTGCCGCTGCACCGCGTCGAGGAAGTGCAGGAGTACCTGCAGGGCAAGCACCCCGAGGCGGCCTGGAAAGGCATCGACCCGGCGGTGCCCGCTTTCCCCTAGGACGACCTCGGGTTTCCTGGTGGGTCAGGCTTCAGCCTGGCGCTTTTCGCTCGTCCTTCGGGCCGGAATACCGTATATTCGTACGGTATGCGGCCCGACCTGCTGCCCGCCTACGCCGAGCTCCACGGCGTCTCGAACTTCAGCTTCCTGCGCGGCGCGTCGCACCCCGAGGAGCTGGTCGAACGCGCCGCATCGCTCGGCTACGCGGCGCTCGCGCTCACCGACGAGTGCTCGCTCGCCGGCATCGTGCGCGCGCATCTCGCCGCGAAGGACGCGCAGCTCCCGCTCGTCGTCGGCAGCGAATTCGCGCTCGACGACGGCACGCGGCTCGCGCTCTACGCGACCGACCGCGCGACCTACGGGGACCTCGCGCAGCTGATCACGCGCGGCCGGCGGCAGGCGGCGAAGGGCACGTACCGGCTGTCGCGCGGCGACGTCGAGTCGCTGGGATCGCGCTGCCTCGCGCTGTGGCTGCCACCCGATCCGCTCGGCCCGGGCGAAGCGCGACTGCGAGACGAGGCGCGCTGGATCGCCGGCACGTTCGCGTCGCGCGCGTGGCTCGCGGTCGAGCTCTTCGCGCGCGCCGGCGACGACGCGCGGCGCGACGCACTCGAAGCCCTCGCTCATGCGCACGGCCTGCCCTGCCTCGCGTCGGGCGACGTCCACATGCACGTGCGCGCGCGCCGCGCGCTGCAGGACACGCTCACCGCGGTCCGCCTGCGCACGCCGGTCGCGCAATGCGGCCGCGCGCTCTTCCCGAACGGCGAGCGCCACCTGCGCTCGCGCGCGCGGCTTGCGACGCTCTACCCGCCCGCGATGCTCGCCGAGACGCTCGCGCTCGCGTCGCGCTGCGCGTTCTCGCTCGACGAGCTGCGCTACGAGTATCCCGACGAGGTCGTGCCGCCGGGCGAGACGCCCGCGTCGCATTTGCGCAAGCTCACCGAGGTCGGACTCGCGCGGCGGTATGGCGGCGACGGCGGCGACCTCCTGCACGGCCACAGCACGTTCCGCTGCGCGACCGCGCCGGCCGACGTGCGCGAGCTGATCGAGCACGAGCTCGCGCTGATCGCCGAGCTGCGCTACGAGCCCTACTTCCTGACCGTGCACGACATCGTCGCGTTCGCGCGCTCGAAGGAAATCCTGTGCCAGGGACGCGGCTCGGCGGCGAACTCGGCCGTGTGCTACGCGCTCGGCATCACCGAGGTCGATCCTGCGCGCATGTCGATGCTGTTCGAGCGCTTCATCAGCAAGGAGCGCAACGAGCCGCCCGACATCGACGTCGACTTCGAGCACCAGCGGCGCGAGGAAGTGATGCAGTACGTCTACGGCAAGTACGGGCGCGACCGCGCCGCGCTCGCCGCCACGCTCATCACCTACCGGCCGAAGAGCGCGGTGCGCGACGTCGGGAAGGCGCTGGGGCTCGGCATCGCCGAGGTCGACCGCCTCGCCGGCGTGTTCGCGTGGTGGGACGGGCGCGTCATCGAATCCGAGCGCATCCGCGAGGCGGGCTTCGACCCGCGAAGCGCGCTGATCCGCCGGCTCGTCGCGCTCGCCGGCGCGTTGATGGGCTTCCCGCGGCATCTGTCGCAGCACGTCGGGGGCTTCGTGATCGCGCGCGGCCTGCTCGAGCGCATGGTGCCGGTCGAGAACGCGGCGATGGCCGATCGCACGGTCATCCAGTGGGACAAGGACGACCTCGACGCGATGGGGCTGCTGAAGGTCGACTGCCTCGCGCTCGGCATGCTCTCGGCGATCCGCCGCTGCCTCGACATGATCGGCGGACGCACGATGCAGTCGATCCCGGCCGAGGACCCCGAGGTCTACGCGATGATCCA
>DATBSV010000305.1:0-1680 GCA_036559685.1 Casimicrobiaceae bacterium | reverse complement strand
TGTCGCCGCACTTGCCGCCCATGTTGCCGGTCTCGAGCATCGCCTTGATGTCGCCGACGCCGCAGCCGCGCACCTTGGGCTCGCGGTAGGTGTTGACGACGACCCAGTCGAACAGCGCGCGCACCTTCTGCTCGTCGGTCGTCGCGTTCGCGGTGATCTTCTCCGCGGTGGCGAGCACGATGCCGTCGGTGGGCATCAGCGGCGTCGCCTTGAGGTAAGGCAGCAGCACCTCGGTCGGCGCCGAGGCGTTCGCGGCCATGTTCCAGTCGTAGCGGCGGTCCTGCGCCTGGATGCGGCTGATCACCTCGAGCACCGGCGCGCTCTCGTCGTCGGCCCAGGTCGCGTGGACCATCTTCGCGCCGTAGACCGGCTCGACGACTTCGGCCGCGGTCTTCGTGTTGCCGCCGAAGCGCGACTCGAGCGACTTCTGCCACGTCGTGTTGACGACCGGCACCGGCACCCACGCCTGCGTGCCCGGACCGGCATTGACGACCTCGATGCGCGTCGTCACCTCGTACGTGCGCCAGGCTCCCGGCGCGGGGGTGAACGACCTCTCCTGCGCAAGCGCGGTCGAGGGGAGGGCGGACGCGAGCGGCAACGCGGCGGTGGAAGCGAGGAACGAGCGGCGGTCCATGCGGAACTCCTTCACGGGAACAGGATGCTGCGGATGCGGGGCTCGATCGGCGGCCCGCTCCAGTCCGCCTCGCCGACGACGACGAAGGCGACCTTCTGGTCGGGGCCGATCACGAAACTCGATGGGAACACGTTGACGCCCCAGGACGTGCGGGCGCTTCCGTCATGGTCGCGCACGACCGGCATCTCGAGGCCGTAGCGCTGCATGAACGGCTTGATGCGCGCCGCGTTCTCCTGGAAGTTGACGGCGATGACCTCGAGGCCCCGCGACGCGAACTTGTCGCGCAGGCGCATCAGCGACGGCATCTCCTCGACGCACGGCGCGCACCAGGTCGCCCAGAAGTTCACGATCACGGTGCGTCCGCGATACGCGTCGAGCCGCACTTCGCGGCCGTCCAGGTCGCGCAACACGAGCGGCGGCGTCGCGCCACCGCTCCAGTCCGAGGGCTGCGCCGATCGCACGGGCAACGACGTGAGCGCCGTCGCGATCAGGGTCACGACGGCGAGTGAGCGAGCAAGAGGTTGCATCGAGCGGGCGTGAGCGCGAGCGGGCCTTGCTAGACTCGCTCCGAACATCGCAGGAGGGAAATTATTCCATGCCGATGGCCGGCATCGTCAAGCGATTGCACCGGGACCCGGCGCGCGAGCGCCGTGCGCTGGTCGACGGCCTGCTCGCCGACCCGGCGTCGATCCCCCCGAAGTACTTCTACGACCGGCTCGGCTGCGCGCTCTACGGCGCGATCTGCGAGCTGCCCGAGTATTACCCGACGCGCACCGAGCGCGCCATCTTTTCGCAGCATCGCGAGGCGATCGCCGAGGCGGTCGGCACGGGAGGGCAGTTCGTCGACCTCGGGGCCGGGGACTGCTGCAAGGCCGAGAGCTGGCTGCCCTACCTGATGCCGGCACGCTACCTGGCGGTCGACATCGCCGAGGATGCCCTGGCGCGCTCGCTCGCCCGGCTCGCACCGGAGTTCCCCGAGGTGGAGCTCGGCGGCATCGTCGTCGATTTCACCGACGGTCTCGACCTCGAGGCCGATCTCGACGGGC
>DATBSV010000304.1:0-16476 GCA_036559685.1 Casimicrobiaceae bacterium | reverse complement strand
TCGGCCGCGGCGTAGAGGCCGACGACGTCGGTGCGACGGATGAGCTTCAGGAGCTTGCGATCGCCCGTGAGCTGCGCCGCGTTGTAGTCGGCGATCTCGGCGGCGATCGGGCGCGGCCAGTGAGCGACGTCCCACGACACGATCGGCGCCAGTGCGCTCCTGCCTTCCAGCAACGCGTCGACGATCACGGCAGGCGAGCGCCCCGCCCCGCAGATGGCGCCGGCGCCGGTGACGACGACGCCCTTCACCGGCGGCCCCCGTCGAAGTCCGGATGGCGGAACGCGAGGCAGCTGTTGCTGCCGCCGAAGCCCAGCGAGTTCGACAGCGCGACGCGCACCTGCTGCGCGCGCGCCTCGCCGACGATCAGGTTGAGCTCGCAGTCGGGATCGGGATGCTGGAAGTTCGCGTTCACCGGCAGCGTGCCGTGGTGAATCGCAAGCGCGCACACCGCGGCCTCGACCGCGCCGGCGCCGGCGATCAGGTGGCCCATGGTGCTCTTGGTCGAGCTCACCGGGACGCGCGCGACGTCGGCGCCGAACACGACGTGCATCGCGGCGCTCTCGCTTCGGTCGTTCATCGGAGTCGACGTGCCATGCGCGTTGACGTAGTCGACGTCGCCCGGCGAAGCGTCGGCGTCGGCGAGCGCCCAGCGCATCGCCTGGATCGGGCCGTCGCCCGACGGGTGCGAATCGGTGATCCGGTAGCTCGACAGCGAGTTGCCGTCGCCGGCGATCTCGGCGTAGATGCGCGCCCCGCGCGCGACCGCGTGCTCCCACCGCTCGAGCACGACGAACCCCGCGCCCTCGCCCAGCACGAAGCCGTTGCGCGTCGCGTCGAACGGCCGGCTCGCGTGTTCGGCCGTGTCGTTGTCCGCGGACACCGCGCCGAGCAGGCAGAAGCCGGCGAGCCCGACCGGATTGACCATCGAGTCGAAGCCGCCGGCGAGCGCGAAGTCCACGGTGCCGCGGCGGATGAGCTTCATCGCGGTGCCGATCGCCTGGCCGCCCGACGCGCACGCGGTGTGCACGCTCGTCGAATAGCCGCGGATGCCGTACCGGCGCCCGAGCAGCGCGAGCCCCGCGGTCGACTGGGCGCGGCAGAACACCATCGGGTCGCGGCCCGTGTCGCTCGCGAGGAGCTCGTTGGGATCGACGTCCTCGTTCGCGCCGGCGGCGAGCCCCAGCGACGAGAGCTCCGGCCACGCCATTCCCTGCATCCCGGTACCGACGGAGAGTCCCCAGCGGCCCGCGTTCGCGGACGTCGGCTTGATGCCCGCGTCGACGATCGCCTGGTCGGCGGCGGCGAGCGCGAACGCGTGCGAGCGGTTCGCGAACTTGAGGAGACGCCGGTCGTCGATGACCGCGCGCGGATCGAACCCCTTCACCTCGGCGGCGATGCGCGTCGAGAATCCCGACGCGTCGAAGATCGTGATCGGCGCGCCCTGGCTGCGGCCGGCCTTCAGCGTCGCCCACGTCGATGCGACGTCGTTGCCCGCCGGCGTGACGAGCCCCAGTCCGGTAATGGCGACACGCTGCTTTTTCATGCTCGATGCCTCGCGAGCTTCACGCGCGCGGTCGCCGCGGGCTTGCCCTGCATCTTCGCCACGACGCGGCCTTCGTCGCCGGACTTGTCGAGCTCGACGGTGATCGCGAGCGTCTCGCCCGGCGGCATGAACTGGCGCACCTTGACGTCGCGCATGCCGACGACGCGCGCGTGGTCGCCCGCCATGCTCGCCGCGAGCGTGCCGAGCGCATCCATCAGCAGCGTCGCGGGAAAGACCGGACGGCGCGGGAAGTGGTCGGCGAAATACGGCGCATCGGCGGGGATCGCGAGCGTGGCGCGCAGACGACCGTCCGCGCGCTCAGCGACCTGTATCGCCGGCACGTCCACGCCGCCGAATCGATTCGCCGGCGCGCCGGTCGTGGTCAGCGTGACGAAGTCCGCGCGCATCGCGGCGGGGTCGTCGAAGTCGGACGCGGGCAGCATCGGCCCGAGCGCGTGGTCGAGCACGAGCGCCGTCTCGCCGTTGACGAGCGCGCGGCCGTGGTAGGCGACGTCGCTCGAGGTGGCGCTGTCCATCGTTACTTCGAGGTCGAGCGTGTCGCCGGGACCGAACGGCGCCCCAAAGCTCGTCTCGCCGGCAAGGCCGGCCACCGGCCGCACGCGAAAATCGAGTGCGTTCATCGCCGCCCACGCCGCGAGCTGCCCGATCGCCTCGGCGGCGAGACTTTGCGGAAAGCGCGTCGCATTCGCGGGAATCGCATAGCGCCCGCGCACGGTGGCGGCGGGGTCGTGCGCCAGGATGCGGTCCACGAACGAGAACGTGCGGAACCGCCCGGACGTCATGGCGACCGAAGGGCCGCGATCAGGCCGGGGCCGAGCGCTGCGCGCGGATGACGAGCTTGCAAAACGTCTCGGCCGTGAACAGGCGCGGGATCTCGGCGACCTTGAGCGGCGTGCGGAAGCGGTCGGCGGGGACCTCGGAGAGGAAGACCTTGAGCTGCGCGAGCCCGCGATCGGTGACCACGCCTTTCTGCTCGAACTCGGCCTCGGACAGCGCGCCGCGCGAGTCCTCGACGATCTTGCCGCGGGGAATCTTGATCTTGAACGCGCGCTCGAGGCGGAACACGAGGTCGAGGAAGTCGATCGACTCGGCGCCGAGGTCGTTGATGAGCGAGCTCGCGCGCTTGACCTCGTCGAGGTCGCACCCGAGCGCGTCGGCGATCGTGTCGGCCACCTTCGGGAAAACGGCGTCGATGTCCTGCTGGCTGATCGAAAAGTTGTTGTCGGGCATGGTTGTGTCACTCCATCTTGAATCCGCCGTCGACGTGCAGCACGGTGCCGGTCACGTACCCCGCGAGGTCGCTCGCGAGGAACCACACCGCGTTCGCGACGTCGTCGACCTTGCCGTAGCGCCGCAGCACGATGCGCTTCAGCGCCTCGTCGCCGGCGAGGTCGCGCACCTCCTGCGACATCTCGGTATCGATCACGCCCGGGGCGACCGCGTTGACGCGGATCCTGCGCGGACCGAGCTCGACCGCCATCGCACGGGTGAACGACTCGATCGCGCCTTTGCTCGCCGCGTAATTCGACTGGCCGCGGCCGGCGCGCGTTGCGGCGACCGAGCTCAGGTTGACGATGCATCCGGAGCGGCGGGCCGTCATGTGCGGCGCGACCGCGCGCGTGACGTTGAAGAGACCGGTCACGTTGGTGTCCAGCACGGTCGCCACGTCGTCCGGCTCGAGAGCGACCAGGAGGTTATCACGGATGACCCCGGCGTTGTTCACGAGGAGGTCGATCGCCTCGCGGCGCTCGATCACGCGCTCGACCGCGTCGACGCATGCGGCCGCGTCGCGGATGTCGACACGATCGCCGCGGATCGCGCGTCCCGCTGCCTCGCCGGCCGCGACGACCGCGCCGGCCGCCTCGGTGTTCCCCGCGTAGAAGAACGTGACGTCCATGCCGTCCGCGGCGAGGCGCTCGACGATCGCGCGCCCGATGCCGCGGCTCCCGCCGGTGACGAGCGCCGTCTTGCCCGCGAGCCCCGACTGAATCAACGATCCTCCCCCACGCTTGCCGCTCGCGCGGCTTCGCGCCCCCCCTCCTGAAGGAGGGGGCGAGCGCCTTCGGGCGGCCGTGCGGCGCTCCTCATCCGGACACCGCGAACCCGCCGTCGACGAACAGCGTCGTGCCGTTGATCTTGTCGGCCTCGGGCAGGCACAGGAGGTAGATCGCGTTGGCGACGTCGGACGGCGTGAGCGTCGGCCCCGCGGGCGAGCGCGCCGCGTACTCGGCGAGCAGCGTGTCGCGGTTCGGGAAGTAGCCGAGCGCGTCGGTGTCGACCACGCCGGCGTTGACGGTGTTGACGCGGATGCCGCGCGGGCCGAGCTCCTGCGCGAGCGAGCGCACGAGCGCCTCGAGCGCCGCCTTCGACGCACCGACGAATCCGTAGTTCGGGATCGCGCGATACGCGCCGAGGCTCGACAGCGCGACGATCCGTCCGCCGTCCTTCATGCGCGGCGCTGCTTGTTGCGCGAGGAGCGCGAGCGCGAACGCGTTGATCTCCATGCACCAGCGCCAGTGCTTGAGCTTCATCTCCATCGCGGGCTTGAGCACGCCCGACGCGGCGTTCGACACGACGATGTCGAGCCGCGAGAAGGTCGCGTCGAACGCGGCGAACATCTCGTCGACGCTGTCGGGCTCGCCGACGCTGGCCTGGATCGTCGTCGCGCGCCGGCCGAGCGCGCGCACCTCGACGGCGAGCGCCTCGGCCTCGTCGTGACTGTTGTAGTAATTGACGGCGACGTCGGCGCCGGCGCCGGCGAGCTTGAGCGCAGTCGCGCGGCCGATGCCGCGTGCGCCGCCGGTGACCAGCGCGACCTTGCCTTCGAGGGGCCCTTGCATGGGGCCCGTATTCTAACCGCCCGGCAGGACGGCCCGCCGGGCCCGCACGAGGCGCTGCGCCTCGAGCACCCAGTGCTTCTTGATGCTGTACCAGACGTCGGCGGCCCACAGCCCGTTGCTGCCGACCGCATCGGGAACCGGATCGGAGAGCCTGGCTGGTGTGTAGTCGTTGATCCAGGTGCGCGTCGCATCGCTCTCGGTCAGCCCGTGGGTGACCGGCACGAACACGTGGTTGGTCGCCGCCGGCAGCGTGACGTTGCGCACCTTGGTCGCGCCGCCGTTCTTCTGGTAGGGCACGTCGAGCGGGTTGCCGGGGAACGACAGTGCGAAAAGATCGAGCTCGATGAAGTAGCCGGTGAACTCGTCGACGGTGTCGGGGATTCTGCGCAGGTTCGCGAAGTCGTCCCACTGGTTGGGGAGCACGAGCGCCCAGCCGCCGGCGCCGAGCACCGCCGCGTAGCTCGCCGAGAGGCCGATGACCGGTCGCTCGCGCCCGGTCAGCGGATCGACGATGGTCGACCGCGGCTCGGGCTGGTCGGCCACCGGGTTCCAGACCTCGACCTGGTCGTGGTACTGGCCCGCAAGCTCCTTGAGGATCTTGACCACGTACAGGCCGCCCTGGCTGTGTCCGATGATCATCGGGCGCAAGCCGTCCTGCTCGTAGCTCCACGCGGCGATGCCTGCGAGGCGCAGGGTGAGCGTGTACGGGCTGTACGACCAGTCGCCGCTTCCGGGATCGCGGATCTTCGGTTCCGGGTAGCCCATCGACGACAGGAACGTGCCGAACGACGTCATCGCGAGATGGACCGGATAGACGCCGCCGTGCACCAGCATGATGCGCGGCGCCGGTCCCTTCGACAGCACCTCGGCGACGTCGCGCGAGCTGACATGCTCGGGATCGAGCGCCAGGATGCGGTCCTCGAGCGCGCGGTCGATCGCGCGCGTCTTGAGCACCGTGTAGTCGCCCGCGCGCGGCGCGACGACGTCGACCTTGACCTGCTCGACCGCGCAGCCGGCGAGGGCCGCCGCGAACGCGAGGGCGACGAGGGGACGCAGCGTGCGCGCGTTCATGCGAGCTCTTCGAGGCTGGCGACGTAGCGGTCGACGGCGGCGGTCACGTCCGCGGCGGGAAGGGCGGCGGGACGAAAGGATACACCGAGCTCGAGCGAGGAGCCGCTGAACGTCGCGGCGACGACGATCGGCGCGAGCGGACCGGTCGACACGCCGCGGCGATACGCGTCCGGCGCCGCCGGCGATTCGGGCGCCAGCGCGTTCCACAGCCCGGGCACGACCAGCGTCGTGAGCCCCGACCACACCGGATAGTGCTTCGCCCACAGCGTGTCGCGGCGATCGTCGCGCACGACGCGCCACGCGACGCCCGAAATGGCGATCGCGCAAAGCGAGCGCATGTAGCGGCGCCGCGTGCGCAGGTCGCGGCTCTCGGCGTGTACGGCGCGCACGACGTCGTCGAGCGACGCGGACGCGGGATCGGCGTACGACGCGCGGAACGACGACAGGAACTGGCCGAACGTGCGCGACGCGGGCGCGGCGCAATCGGCGCGGATGTTGACGATCGACGCGACGCCGACCTCGTAGCGGCGCGCCCCGGTCGCCGGCGGCGGCTTGAGCCCCGCGATCGCGCGGATGAGCGCGGCCATCAGCACGTCGTTGCGCGTCGCGCCGAGGCGCTTGGCCGCGCGCGCGATGCCGGCCGCGACGTCCGCGCCGAGGGTTCGCATCACGAACGCATTGGTCCCGTCGCGGATCTCGAGGCCCGGGGGCCGTCGCGCACGCCGCGCGCGCAGCGCGAGGCGCGGCAGGTCGGCGACCGCGCGCGCCGCCTGCAACGGATGACGCGCGATCATCCGGCGAAAGCGCGCCGGATGCCGCTCCAGCGCCGGCAGCGGCCCGGCGGCCGCATAGCGCGCGCAAATCCCTCCCAGCAGCGTCACCGCCGAATCTCCTCCCGCGACCAGATGGTCGTACCCGAGAAGAAGCCAGAATCCCGCGCCGTCCGGAATAGCCTCGAAGGAGATCGGCGTGTAGGCGCCATCCGACACGTAGCGCCGTTCCAACCCGCGTTCGATGCCGGCGCGCAGCGCTTCGTCGACGTTCGCCGGCGGTCCTGCGATGTCGAGCTCGACGTCCGCCGGCCCGCCGCGCCAGCGAAAGCGATGGCGCGCGGCGTCCAGCATGTAGCCGGTGAGGCCGGTGTCCTCGAGCGCGGAGGCGATCGTCGACCGCAGGCGCGCGGCGTCGAGCGCGTGCGGCACGCGCGCGGCGTGCACGGCGTTGTACGGGTGGCGCGAGCGCCACCGCAGCATCGTCGCCTGGAACAGGTTGAGCGCGCCGCGCATGCGTCAGCCGCTCCGCCGTCCGGCCGCGGCGCGCTTCGCCTCGCCGCACCACGCCCGCTTGATCGCGTACCAAAGCTCCGACGCCATCGCGAGGTTCTCGGCGTCGCGCAACGCGGCCGGCGGCTCGCCCGCGCCGGGACGGTAGTGCTCGATCCACGCGCGCGCGGCCGGATCGGCGGCGAGCGCCTCGGTGCGCGGCACGCCGATGTGGTTCGTATGCGGCGGCAGCACGACGTTGCGCACCTCCGCGCGGCCGAGCGCGCGATACGGGTCCTCGTCGCCGGCGAACGTCCCGGCGATCGGATCGTAGGGAATGGAAAATCCCACGAACGATTCGGCGCTGTCCGGCACGTCGCGCAGGACGCGCGCAAGCTCGAACTGGCCGCGCAGCACGCGCGGCATGCGGCCCGTGGCGATCGCGACCGCGAGCGGAAGCCTGAGATCGACGACGCGCCTGCGCTCGCCGGTCGCAGGGTCGACGTAGCTCGTGCGCGGAAGCGGCTCGAGCGTGCGCGGGTCGACCAGCGGCAGGTCGTCGCCCTCGGCGCCGGCGAGCGCGCGCAGCGTCTGGATCACCACGCCGCCGCCCTTGCTGTGGCCGATCACGATCGGCCGTACGCCGTCGCGCTCGTGCATCGACGCGAGCGCGCCGGCGAGCGTCGCGCCGGCGACGTCGCTGTCCGTCGTCATCGCGCCGCCGTGCGCGTCGACGAGCGCGCGCGCCGGATAGCCCATCGCGGCGAGGAACCGCCCGAACGGCTCCATCGTCACGATGCCCAGCGAGCCCTGCGGCATGACGACGTGGGGCGCGCGCTCGATGGGCAACATCGCGGCCGTCAGCTCGCCCGCCTTGTCGCAATCGAGCGAAGCCACGTCGGCCGCGTGCGCCGACGCGGCGAGCGCAAGCGCCGCGACCAGCGCGCTAGCGGTGCGTCGCGAACAGGCGCGGGAGGAAGCGGCCGGTGCTCGCGAGGTACGCGGCATAGGCATCCCCGTGCATCCCGAGGAGATGACGCTCCTCGTTGCGTGCCTTGAGATTCACCAGCGTCGCGTTGGTGAGCGCGATGACGATCATCGGCCAGGTCGGCAGCACGACCGCCGTGGCCGCCACGAGCAGGATCGACAGCGCGTAGATCGGATGGCGGATCGACCGGTAGAGGCCGGTCGTCACCAGCTCGGTCTTCTCGCCCGGCGTCACCGCCATGCGCCAGTTCCTGCCCATGCGCTTCCAGCATTCGATCGTCGCGACGAGCGCGCCGACCGCGACGAGCGCCGCGATGATCCGGATCGCCGCATACGGGCCTTCGCGCGACCAGGCCGGCACCTCGAACGGGGCCAGGCGCGAGTGCAGCGCGATCATCGGCAACGCCATCCACAGCACGACCATCGGGACCCACACGAGCCAGAGCCGGCGCTCGAGCGCCTGCTGCGGCACCACGCCGGCGAGACGCCGCGTGCGCCGGCGCACGCGCCACGACATCGCGCCGACGATGATCCAGTAGGTCCAGACGGCGGCGGTGGCGGCCAGAAGCGGCAAATCGTGCGGCAGGTCGACCATCCGGGCCATTCTACCGATCGAGGGGCTGTACCTCCGGAACGGCCCTCCGAAGCCCGTTGCGTATAATCGCGGCGCGTTGGAACCGACCCGCTACACCCTCTCCGCGCGCAACCCGTCCGCGCACCTGTTCGAGGTCGCGTGCACGATCGACGACCCCGCGCGCGACGGCCAGCGCTTCGTGCTGCCCTCGTGGATCCCGGGCAGCTACCTGATCCGCGAGTTCGCGCGGCACATCGTGTCCGCGCGCGCGCACGACGCGAAAGGCCCCGTGCGCCTGTCGAAGGTCGCGAAGGACACGTGGGAGGCCGGACCCGCCAGCGGACCGCTCACCGTGACGATCGACGTCTACGCCCACGACGTGTCGGTGCGCACCTCGTACCTCGACGCGACGCGCGGCTACTTCAACGGCCCGAGCGTATTCCTGCTTCCCGAAGGTCGCGCGCAAGCTCCCTGCGTCGTCGACATCGTCGCGCCCACCCACGCCGGCGGCGAGCGCTGGCGCGTGGCGACGACGCTCAGGCGCGACGGCGCGGCGCCGTGGGGCTTCGGCCGTTATGGGGCTGCCAATTACGACGAGCTGATCGACCACCCGGTCGAGATGGCCGACTTCCAGCACCTGTCGTTCCTGGCCGGCGGCGTGACGCACGACGTCGTCGTGAGCGGCCGCGCGCGCTTCGACGGCGAGCGACTCGCGCGCGACCTCGCGAAGATCTGCCAGTGGCAATGCGACCTGTTCGGCGGCGCGCCGGGCTCGCGCGCGCCGTTCGACCGCTACCTGTTCCAGGTCACCGCGGTGGGCGAAGGCTACGGCGGCCTCGAGCACCGCTCGAGCACGAGCCTCCTGTGCTCGCGCCGCGACCTGCCCGCCTCCGGTGTCGCCAAGGCCACCGACGACTACCGGGGCTTCCTCGGGCTCGCGAGCCACGAGTACTTCCACAGCTGGAACGTGAAGCGCATCAAGCCGGCGGCGTTCGTGCCCTACGACCTCGCGCGCGAGGCGTACACGCGGCAGCTGTGGGCCTTCGAGGGCATCACGTCGTACTACGACGACCTGGCGCTGGTGCGCAGCGGCGTCATCGACGTGGACGGCTACCTCGAGCTCCTCGGCCGCACGATGTCGAGCGTCCTGCGCACGCCGGGGCGCGCGGTGCAGAGCGTCGCCGACGCGAGCTTCGATGCGTGGATCAAGTACTACCGGCCCGACGAGAACACGCCCAACGCGTGCGTCAGCTACTACGCGAAGGGTGCGCTCGTCGCGCTGGCGCTCGATCTGACGCTACGCGACCACGGCAGCTCGCTCGACGCATTGATGCGCGAGCTGTGGCGAGAGCACGGTGCTTCAGGCATCGGCGTCCCCGAGGACGGTCTGCGCAAACTCGCCGAGCGCCTCGCGGGGCGCGACCTCGCGGCGTTCTTCGCCGCGTTCGTCGAAGGAACCGATGAGCTGCCGCTCGCGTCATTGCTCCGGATGCACGGCGTCGCACTGGGCCTGCGACCCGCGCAGGGCGTCAAGGACAAGGGCGGCAAGAAGGCGAACGGCGACGCGCCGCGCGTCTCGATCGGCGCGACGGTCGGCGCGGACATGCGGCTTACGCACGTGTTCGCCGGTGCTGCGGCGGAGCACGCAGGCCTGTCGGCCGGGGATACGCTGGTCGCGCTCGACGGCCTCAAGGCGACGGGCGACCGCATCGATGCATATGCGCGCGACGCGCGCCCCGGCGACCGCATCGCCGTGCACGCGTTCCGGCGCGACGAGCTCATCGAGGCGACGCTCGAGCTCGCCGCCGCGCCCGAGGACACGGCATGGCTCGCGCTCGACGCGGATGCGTCGCCCGATGCGATCGCGAGGCGCGAGCGGTGGCTCGCGTGAGGCCAGGACGGGCGGCGCTGATCGCGCTCGTCGCGCCGGCGCTGGCACTCGCGCTGCCCCCGCCACCCGCGACCCCCGTCGCGACGGTCGTCGAGCCGTACCACGGCGAATTCGTGGGGGACCGCTACCGCTGGATGGAGGACACCGCGTCGCCGGACACGCGCGCGTGGTTCGAGGCCCAGAACGCGTACGCGCGCGGCATCCTCGATGCGCTGCCCGGGCGGGCCGCGCTGCGCAACGAGGTCGCATCGCTGCTGTCCGCGAGCGCCGACGTGCAGGATGTCCGGCGAGCCGGCGAGCGCGTCTTCCAGCTCAAGCGCGAGCCCGGTGCGCCGTCGTACAAGCTCGTGATGCGGCAGGGACTCGAAGGCGCCGAGCGCGTCGTCCTCGACCCCGCGCGCTACCGCACGCCCGCCGAGGCCGCGGCGATCGATTACTACGCGCCCGCGCCCAACGGGCGCCTCGTCGCGGCGGCCGTGTCGCTCGGCGGCAGCGAGGCCGCGACGATCCACGTGATCGACGTCGAGAGCGGCGTCGAGGTCGGCGCACCGATCCCGCGCGCGGACTTCGGCTCGGTGTCGTGGCGCTTCGACTCGGCGGTGCTCTACTACCGCCAGGCGCGCGACCTGCCCGGCGGCGCAGACCCGGCCGACAAGTATCGCGACATGGTCGCGCGCATGCGCGAGTTCCGCGACGGCGTGCCCGGCACCGATGTCGCCGTGATGGGCCGCACGGTCGGACCGGGGCTGCCGATCTCGCCCGACGACTTCCCCGAGGTCGTCGTCTCGCCGGTGTCGTCGTGGGCGCTGGGCATCGTGCACCACGGTGTGGCGCGCGAGAAGACCGTGTTCGCCGTCCCGCTCACCGCGCTGCGCGGCCCCGACACGCCGTGGCGCAAGATCGTCGACCGCGCGCAGCTCGTCGAGCGCGTCGACCTGCGCGGCGAGTGGCTGTACCTGCGCACGAGCGAGCGCGCGCCGCGCTACAAGCTCGTGCGCTGGTCGCTCAAGTCCGCCGGTCCTTTCCGCGTCGACGCTGCCGAGGTCGTGCACGCCGAGGGCGACGCGATCCTGTCGGGCTTCGCGGTCGCGAAGGACGCGGTGTACGTGCACTTCCGCGACGCCGGCGTCGCACGGATGACGCGCCTCGAGTTCAACGTCCGGACCGCCGCGCCGCCGCCCGAGCGACGCGCGACGGGCAAAACCAAGGCCAAGGCACCGCCGGCGCCGCCGCCGAAGCCCGTTGGCGGCGTCGCGCGCGCGACCGCGATCGCGATGCCGTTCGCCGGGTCGCTTTCGGACCTCGTCGTCGATCCGCTGCATGCCGGCGCGGTCGCGCGGCTCGCGGGCTGGGTCGAGCCGGCGGGCTACTACGTCGTCGCACCGGGCACGGGGGCGGTGACGCGCACGACGCTCCTGCCCCGCTCGCCGGTCTCGCTCGGCGACATCGCGGTGACGCGCACCGAGGTCGCGAGCCACGACGGCGCGCGCGTACCGCTAACGATCGTCGCGCCGCGTGCGCTCGCGCGCGACGGCCGCGCGCCGATCCTGATCGATGTCTACGGCTCGTACGGCTACCCGTACGAGCCGCGCTTCCGCCCCTGGCTCAAGGCCTGGTTCGACCGCGGCGGCATCTTCGCGGTCGCGCACGTGCGCGGCGGCGGCGAGCACGGCCCCGCGTGGCACCTCGCCGGGCAGAAGGAGCGCAAGGCCAACAGCTGGCGCGACCTGATCGCTTGCGCCGATCACCTCGTCGCCGAGCGCTGGGGCGCGCGCGAGCGGCTCGGGATCCGCGGCGGCAGCGCCGGCGGACTCACCGTCGTCAACGCCATGGAGATGCGGCCCGATCTCTTCCACGCCGTCGTGAGCGACGTCGGGTTCCACGACGCGGTGCGCGGTGAATTCGCCGCGACCGGCCCGGCGAACGTCGAGGAGTTCGGCACCGTGGCCACGCCCGAGGGCTTCCGCGCGCTCGTCGCGATGAGCGCCTACGCGAACGCGGTCGACGCCACGGCCTACCCGTCGGTGCTGTTCACGGCGGGCTACAACGATCCGCGCGTGCTGCCTTGGGACCCGGGCAAGATGGCGGCGCGACTGCAGGCGATCGCCGCCGCGCCGGGCGGCAGCGGCAACCCGGTGCTGATGCGCACGGATTTCGCCGGCGGCCACGGCATCGACGCGACGCTCGACCAGACGATCGACGAGATCACCGACATCGTCGCGTTCCTGCTGTGGCAGGCGAAACTCGACGGATTCGCATTGCCGTGAAAGGCGTCGGGCTGAAGCCCGACCCACAACTTCGCGCCACCTTGTGGGTCAGGCTTAAGCCTGACGCCCTTCGCTACAGCGAGACCGCCGGGTTGAGCGTGTAGCGCCCCGTGAGCGATGCCTGCGCCAGCACGTGGCCGGTCATCGCGCGCTCGGCCGCGCGCGCATCGAAGCGCCCGTCGACGGCGAGGCGGTCGACGCCGAGCGCGTAGACGGTGAACACGTAGCGGTGCGCGAGCTCGTCGTTCCACGGCGGGCACGGTCCGTCGTAGCCGAAATAGTCGCCGGACATGTCGCGGTCGCTCGCGAACCAGCCCGTGTAGTCGTTGATGCCGTGGCGACCGCCGTGCGGCGCGGTCGGGCCGCCCTTGCCGCGCGTCGTCACGCCGTGCGAATGCGTTCCGCGCGCGATCGCGACGGTGGACGGCGCGAGGTCGACGAGCACCCAGTGCGCGAACGGCACGCGCGGCAGCGACGCGGGCACCGTGCGGTCCTCGCGGTTCACGTCGTCGCCTTTCGACGGCACGTCCGGATCGATGCACAGGACCGCGAACGATCGCGTGCCCGCCGGCGCGCCGCTCCACGCGAGGTCGGGATTGCGGTTGTCGGAGAGCGCGACGTGGTGCTTCGCGTCCGGCTTGCAGAAGGCAAGCTCGTGCGGAATCGCGCCGCCGTCGGCGAACGCGAGGCTCGTGAGCTTCATCACGCGCGCCAGTGCGGCGGAATCGTCTTGTCGAAGTACGGCAGCGCCTCGACGCGCTGCTTCCACGCCATCAGCGCCTGCGGTACGAGAGACGCGGCGTCGAACGTCGGCACGCGCTGCTGGCACCGGAACATGAACGCGACCGCAGGATAGAGCGCGAAGTCCGCCGCCGTCAGAGGCCCGACGAGGAACTCGCCCTCGACGTAGCGCGCCATGAACGCGAGCTCCTCGGCCATCGCCGCGTGCGCCGCGTCGATCTTCGCGGCGTCGCGCTCCTCGGGCTTGACGTAGAGCAGCAGCTCGACGACCTTGTCGACCGCCTCGGTCGTGTAGCCGTCGACCTCGCTGATCAGCCGGCGCACGGTCGCGCGCCTGTGCGCGTCGCCCGGGAACAGCGTCGTGCCGCGTCCCTTGTAGGCCTCGTCGAGGTACTCGACAATCGCGTTCGACTCGTAGAGCGTGAAGCCGCCGTCGACGATCGTCGGCACGCGATGGCGCGGGTTCAGCGCGACGAACTCCGGCTTTTTCGTATCGCCGGCCGCGAACGACAGCACCTTGCGGTCGTAGGGCAACCCCTTCGCCTCGAGCGCCAGCTGCACGCGCCATGCGTAGGGCGAACCGGAGCCGTAATAGAGCGTGATCATCAGTTGCCGCCTTTCTTCGTCGCCGCGCCGGACACGGTCCCGCGCATCGCCTCGAGCGAGGCCTTCTGCAGCTCGAGCGTCTTGATGCTCATCTGCATCATCGCAAGGCTCATCGCAAGCCAGTTCTCGACGACGCGCAGCTCGCCGATCTTGCGCTCGACCTCGGCGGGATCGAGCGCGGCGAACATCATCGCGGGATTCGGGAACGGCATGCCGCCGGCCGTCGGCGGGGCCATCGCGGGCGATGCCGGCGCGCCGGGCATGCCGAAGCCCGGCATCGGCACGCCGAGCGGATTCCACATCTTCTGCATGAACTCGAGCGCCTGCTGCGGCGTCGGGAATCCCGCGGGAGGCGGGTTGTCGTCGTGGGGCTTGGCCATCGGTCTTCGCAGGAGCGTCCGTGGGGGGATTCGGGCTAATATGCTGGCCCATGGCGGACCCCGGCGCAACCTTGCTCGCGCGGCTTGCCACCATCGTCGGCGCCGATCATGTCCTGACGGCTGCCGGCGATGTCGCTCCGCACACGACCGATTGGCGCGGCCGCTATCGCGGCCAGGCGCTCGCGGTCGTGCGTCCCGCCGCGACCGCCGAGGTCGCCGCGGTCGTCGCGGCGTGCGCCGACGCGCGCACGGCGGTCGTCCCGCAGGGCGGCAACACCGGGCTGGTCGGCGGCGGAACGCCGCATGGTTCCGGCGACGAGATCGTGCTGTCGCTCACGCGCATGAACCGCGTGCGCGCGGTCGACGCCGACAACGCGACGATCACGGTCGAGGCCGGCGTGACGCTGGCCGGCGTCCAGCAAGCGGCGAACGAAGCCGGGCTCGCGTTCCCGCTGTCGCTCGCGTCCGAGGGATCGTGCACGATCGGCGGCAACCTCGCGACCAACGCCGGCGGCACCGCGGTGCTGCGCTACGGCAACGCGCGCGACCTCGCGCTCGGCGTCGAAGTCGTGCTCGCGGACGGCAGCGTGCTCGACCTCGCGCGGGGCCTTCGCAAGGACAACACCGGCTACGACCTGAAGCAGCTCTTCATCGGCGCCGAAGGCACGCTCGGCATCGTCACCGCGGCCGTGCTCAAGCTCTACGCGGCACCGCGCACGCAGGTGACCGCGCTCGCCGCGCTCGCGAGCGTCGGCGACGCCGTCGCGTTGCTACGCCACGCGAAGCAGTCGCTCGGCGACCGCCTCGTCGGCTTCGAGCTCATGAGCGACGTCGCACTGGCACTTTCGCGCAAGCACCATCCGGGCACGCCCGACGCGCTGCCCGGCCACGCGTGGTACGCGCTGGTGCAGGCCGACGACAGCGCCGACGACGCGACGCTCGCCGCCCGCCTCGAGGCGATGCTCGCCGCCGGCGTCGAGCAGGGATTCGTCACCGACGCGACGGTCGCGCGCTCGGTCGCGCAGGCCGACGCGCTGTGGGCCGCGCGCGAGAACATCTCCGAGGCGCAGCGGCGCGAGGGGCCCAACCTCAAGCACGACATCTCGCTGCCGGTGTCGTCGATCCCCGCGTTCCTCGACGACGCCGAGCGCGCGCTTCGTGCGGCGATCCCGGGCGTGCGCTTCGTCGTGTTTGGACACCTCGGCGACGGCAACCTGCACTACAACCTGTCCGCGCCGGAAGGCACGTCGCCGGAGTCGTTCGTCGCGCCCGCCATGCTCGAGCACGCGCAGCGCATCGTGCACGACCTCGTCGCCGCGCGCGGCGGCTCGATCTCGGCCGAGCACGGCATCGGCCAGCTCAAGCGCGCCGAGCTCAAGCGGACCAAGGCGCCGCTCGAGCTCGCGGTGATGCGGCGGATCAAGGCCGCGCTCGACCCCGCCGGCATCCTCAACCCCGGAAAGATCCTTTAGGGCCTGCCAGCGCTACGGAGATGCTCGCGTGACTCAGCAAACGGCCGCCATCGAGGCGCACACCGCAAGCCGTAGTCCATCTACGGCGAGGATGTGCAACGATGAGGGCGGCCGTTTGCTGAGATCACCCGGAGGGCCCATGCCGCGCTGGCCGCAGGGCGTTGTTGCTCAGTCGTTATGTGCTGGAAGCACATCGCCTCGTTCGCGCCTAGCCCTGCGGCCAGCGCGACATGGGCGCGAGTATCTCCGTAGCGCTGGCAGGCCCTGACGATGGGCAAGGTCGTCTTCTGGATCGTCGTCCTGTTCGTCGTGCTGTTCGCGGTCCGGCTGATCGGCGCGGCGCAGGCGAAGAAGCGGCGCGAGCGCGACGCGCAGCACGGCGCGGCGGGCCCGATGGTCCGCTGCGCGACGTGCGGCGTGTTCCTGCCGCGCACCGACGCCGTGCGCATCGGCGAGGCCTTCCACTGCAACGACCCCGCATGCCTGCCCCGGTGAACATCGTCCCCGACCCGGCGCCGGCGATTCCGCCGTTCGAGCCGCCGCCGCTGCCCGCCTCGCTCACCGAGTCGGGCCGGCGCATCCTGTGGATCATCGGCCTCTACCGCTCGGTCTGCGGCGCGGCGCTGTTCGGCATCGCGCTGCTCGTCGACCTGAAGGGCGTCGGCGCGATCACGCCCAATGCGTTCATCACCGGCACCGCGCTCTACTTCATCTTCGGGCTCGCGGCGTTCGCGTGGGTGCAGATGGAGCGGTTGCCGCTCGCCTTGCCGCACCTCGCGCTGGCCCTGCTCGCGGGCGACATCTTCTTCCTGTCGCTGGTC
>DATBSV010000303.1:0-3200 GCA_036559685.1 Casimicrobiaceae bacterium | reverse complement strand
GCTGCGCTTCGACCGCGTGTCGCTGCGCTACCCGGGCACCGACCGCGACGCGCTCGCCGACGTGACGCTCGCGATCGCGCCGGGCGAGACCGTCGCGCTGGTCGGCGCGTCGGGCAGCGGCAAGACCTCGCTCGTCAACCTGATCCCGCGCTTCTACGAGCCCTCGTCGGGGCGGCTGTTCGTCGACGGCCACGACATCACGACGCTGACGCTCGCGAGCCTGCGCCGCCAGATCGCGATGGTGGCGCAGGACGTCCTGCTGTTCGACGACACGATCGCGGCGAACATCGCCTACGGCGCGATGTCGGGCGCCGACCGCGGTGCGATCGAGCAGGCCGCCGCCGCCGCGCACGCGCTCGACTTCATCCGGGCGCTGCCGCAGGGCCTCGACACGCCGGTCGGCGAGCAGGGCGTGCGGCTGTCGGGCGGGCAGCGCCAGCGCATCGCGATCGCGCGCGCGATCCTCAAGGACGCGCCGATCCTGATCCTCGACGAGGCGACCAGCGCGCTCGACAGCGAGTCGGAGCGCCACGTGCAGGCCGCGCTCGAGGCGCTGATGCGCGGGCGCACGACCATCGTGATCGCGCACCGGCTCTCGACGATCGAGCACGCGAATCGCATCGTGGTGCTCGACCGCGGCCGCATCGTCGAACAGGGCACGCACGAGACGCTGATCGCGCGCGACGGCCCGTACGCGCGCCTGCACCGCATCCAGTTCGCCGCGGTGGCCGCCCGCTGAGCGTCGCCGAAGCGATGCGGCCGCTGTCGATCGGGCACACCGAGGCGTCGATGGGCTGGGGCGGCCAGGAGATCCGCATCCTCACCGAGGCGCGCGGCTTCCTCGACCGCGGCCACCGCATGGCGCTGTACGCCGCGCCGGGCTCGCGCATCGCCGCCGAGGCGCCGGGCTACGGCGTGCCGCTGGTGACGCTGCCGATCGGCCGCAAGCGCCCCGCCGGCGTGGCGGCGCTCGCGCGCGCGCTCAAGGTGGCTCGCCACGACGTCGTCAACACGCACAGCTCGACCGACAGCTGGCTCGCCGCCGTCGCGTCGCGCACGATGCGCGACCCGCCCGTGCTCGTGCGCACGCGCCACGTGTCGGTACCGGTTCCGAACGACCCGGGGACGCGCTGGCTCTACCGCAAGGCGACCGCGCGCGTCGTCACGACCGGCGAGGCGCTGCGCATGCAGCTCGTGCGCGACAACGGGCTCGACCCCGCTCGCGTCGAGTCGATCCCGACCGGCATCGACGCGTCGGCGTATGCGGCGCTCCCGCAGGACGAGGCGCGCCGGCTCGTCGGGCTGCCGCTCGACGTGCCGATCGTCGGCATCGTCGCGACGCTGCGCAGCTGGAAGGGCCACCGCCACCTGCTCGACGCGCTCGCGAAGTCGTCGAGCAGCGAGGCCGTGCTCGCGATCGTCGGCGACGGACCGCAGCGCGAGGCGCTCGAGCGGCACGTCGACGCGCTCGGCCTGTTCGGACGCGTGCGCTTCGCCGGCCAGCAGCGCGAAGTCGGGCCGTGGCTCGGCGCGCTCGACGTGTTCGCGCTGCCGTCGACGGCGAACGAAGGCGTACCGCAGGCGCTGCTGCAGGCGATGTTCGCGGGTATCCCGTGCGTGACGACCGCCGCGGGCGCGATTCCCGAGATCGCGCGCGACGGCGACACCGCGCTCGTCGTCCCGGCCGGCGATCCGGCGGCGCTCGCGGCCGCCATCGACCGCCTGTTCGCCGACCGCGCGCTCGGCGCGCGCCTCGCGTCGGCCGCGCGCGCGTTCGTGACGCCGCGCTTCGGGCTCGCCACGATGCTCGACCGGATGGACGCCGCGTTCCGGCGCGCGATCGAGGACGCGAAGCGATGAGCGCCGCTGCGACCGGCTCACGCCTCGGCGGACGCGTCGCCACCGTCGCGCGGGCGGTCGCCGATCGGCTGGTGCGCCGGATCGAGCCGATCGAACCGCGCCGCGTCCTGGTCGCGCATCACCTGCTGCTCGGCGACACGCTGATGCTCACGGCGCTCATCGCGAAGCTCCGCAACAACCACCCGGACGCCGACATCGCGATGACCGTGCCGCGCGCGATCGCGCCGCTCTATGCGACGCGCCCGTACGGCCTGCGCGCGCTCGCATGGGATCCGCGCGACCTGCCGTCGTCGCTGTTCGAGGAGCGGCCGTTCGACCTCGCGATCGTGCCGGGCGACAACCGCTACGCCTGGCTCGCCGCCGCGATGCGCGCGCGCTGGATCGTCGCGTTCGACGGGGACAGCCCCGCCCACAAGAACTGGCCGATCGACCGGCTGATCCCGTATCCCGAGGTCCCGCGCTCGTGGGGCGACATGGTCGCGCGCCTGGTCGACGGGCCGCCTGCGCCGCAGTACGCGCCGTCGCAATGGCCGGCCGGACCGTCGGATCCGTTCGAGCTGCCGCGCGGCGCATTCGCCGTGCTGCACGTCGGCGCGTCGACGCCGCTCAAGCGCTGGCAGCCGGACCGCTGGCGCGCGATCGCCACTCGGCTCGCCGCCCGTGGGCTCGAGCCGGTGTGGTCGGGTGGACGCGGCGAGGAGCCGATCGTCGCGGACGCCGATCCCGAGCGCCGCTGGCGTTCGTACGCGGGCACGCTCGACCTGCCGCAGATGCGGGCGCTGCTCGATCGCGCAGCGCTGCTGGTCTCGCCCGACACCGGCATCGCGCACCTCGCGCGCGTCGCCGGCACGCCGTCGGTCACGCTCTACGGTCCGGGTTCCGCGACGATTACCGGCGCCGACCGGTTCTACGCGGCGATTCCGTGGCGCGCGGTCACCGTCGACCCGTTCCCGTGCCGCGACCAGCGCATCCTGTTCCGCCGCGAGATCGCGTGGGTGCGCCGGTGTGGGCGCTCGACCGCCGAATGCGCGCATCCGCGCTGCATGGACGCGATCGACGTCGAGGCCGTCAGCTCGGCGATCGGCGAGGTGCTCGCACGGCCCGACCCGCGCGTCGTCGTGCCGCGATGAACCTGCGACGGACGCTGCGGACGCTGGGGGACCGGCTCGGTGCCGAGCCCTACGAGCGCGCCCTTGCCACGGCCGCGCGCGCGAAACGCGACCGCGTCGTCTTCTACTGGAACCGGGGCCTGGGGGACATCGCACTGGGCCTGGTGCCGATGTTCGCGCGGGCGAAGGCGAGGCTAGCCGGCGCCGCGATCGAGGTCGTGACGCGCGCCG
>DATBSV010000302.1:0-6825 GCA_036559685.1 Casimicrobiaceae bacterium | reverse complement strand
GCGGGGCGCCGCGGGTGGACGGCGCACGAACGTCGTCATACCAGGAGATTCCGATGAAGCCGTTGAAGGGAACCAGGACGCACGACAACCTCAAGGCCGCGTTCGCCGGCGAGTCGCAGGCGAATCGCCGCTACCTCTACTTCGCGAGCAAGGCGGACGTCGAAGGCCAGAACGACGTCGCCGCGCTGTTCCGCTCGACCGCCGAAGGCGAGACCGGACACGCGCACGGCCACCTCGACTACCTCGCGGTGGTCGGCGATCCGGCGACCGACCTGCCGATCGGCAGCTCGCGCCAGAACCTGAAGGCCGCCGTCGCCGGCGAGACGCACGAGTACACCGACATGTACCCGGGCATGGCGAAGACCGCGCGCGACGAGCATTTCGAGGAGATCGCGGATTGGTTCGAGACCCTGGCGAAGGCCGAGCGCTCGCACGCCAACCGCTTCCAGAAGGCCCTGGATTCGCTCGCCGATTGAGTTGCGCTCTGTTGGAGCGGTCGCCGGCGTGAATGCCGGCGCCGCTCAACACCGCGAATTCCCCTTGCGATGAGGGGATGGTGCCCATGAGCGCCCCGCTCGACCCACCGAAAGAGGGCAACCTCGCCGCGCCGACGCGCCACCCGGTCGAGTGGCGCAGCCAGGAGTTCTACGACGGCGACGCCTTCCTGAAGGAAGCCGAGCGGATCTTCGACATCTGCCACGGTTGCCGCCGCTGCGTCAGCCTTTGCAACGCGTTTCCCACGTTGTTCGACCTCGTCGACGAGAGCAAGACGATGGAGGTCGACGGCGTCGCCAAGGACGACTTCTGGAAAGTCGTCGACCAGTGCTACCTGTGCGACGTCTGCTACATGACGAAGTGCCCGTACGTCCCGCCGCATCCGTGGAACGTCGACTTCCCGCACACGATGCTGCGCGGCAAGGCGATCCAGTTCAAGCGCGGCGAGACGGGCTTTCGCGACAAGCTCCTGACCAGCACCGACAAGGTCGGCAAGCTCGCGACCATTCCGGTCGTCGTGAAGGCCGTCAACTGGGCCGCGCACAACGGCGCAGCCCGCGCGCTGATGGAGAAGACGCTCGGCGTCGCCGCCGAGGCCGCGCTGCCGCCCTACGCCGAGCGGCGCTTCCGCGACGAGGCGCGCCCGTCGGTCCGCTGGCCGGTGCGCGACGGCCAGCGCACGCGCGGCAAGGTCGCGTTGTTCACGACCTGCTACGTCAACTACAACGAGCCCGGGCTGGCGCACGACCTCGTCAAGGTGCTCGCGCACAACGAGGTTCCGTACGTGCTGGCCGAGCGTGAAGCCTGCTGCGGCATGCCCAAGCTCGAGCTCGGCGACCTTGCGACGGTCGAGAAGCTCAAGGACGTCAACATCCCGCCGCTCGCGGCGCTCGCGCGCGACGGCTTCGCGATCCTGACGCCGGTTCCCTCGTGCACGCTGATGTTCAAGAGCGAGCTGCCGCTCCTGTTCCCCGACGATCCCGACGTGATCGCCGTGTCCGAGGCGATGATGGACCCGTTCGAGTACCTCGTGCTGCGCGACCGCGACGGCCTGTTGCGCAAGGACTTCGCGAAGCCGCTGGGGAAGATCAGCTACCACATCCCGTGCCACTCGCGCGTGCAGAACGTCGGCCAGAAGACGCGCGAGGTGCTCGAATGGCTGCCCGGCACCGAGGTCAGCACGATCGAGCGCTGCGCGGGCCACGACGGCACCTGGGGCGTCAAGAAGGAATACTTCGCGACGTCGATGAAGATCGGCACGCCGGTCTTTCGACAGATGGCCGCGCCGCAGCCCGACTACGTGGCGTCCGATTGCCCGATCGCCGGCCGCCGCATCGAGCAGGGCATCCGCATGCTCGGCGAGCGTTCGGGCCGCAAGGAGCATCCGATCACGCTGGTACGCATCGCCTATGGACTCGACTGACGCCGCGCGGCGACCGCCGCGCATCACCCCCGAATCGCTGATGACGCTCGAGGCCTACGCGAAGGCGCGCCAGGACTTCCGTGCGAAGGTCATCGCGCACAAGCAGGCGCGCACCGTGCACCTGGGCGAGCACCTGACGCTATTGTTCGAGGACGAGCTCACGATGCGCTACCAGATCCAGGAGATGCTGCGCATCGAGCGCATCTTCGAGGAGGCGGGCATCCGCGACGAGATCGAGGTCTACGACACGCTCGTGCCCGACGGCGCCAATTTCAAGGCGACGATGCTGATCGAGTACCAGGACCCCGACGAGCGCAAGCGCGCGCTCGCGCGCCTCAAAGGCATCGAGGACAGCGTGTGGATCGCCGTCGCCGGCCACGCGCGTGTCCATCCGATCGCCGACGAGGACCTCGACCGCGAGACCGACGAGAAGACCTCGTCGGTGCATTTCCTGCGCTTCGAGCTCGCGCCGCCGATGATCGCGGCGCTCAAGCGCGGCGCCGCGCTGTCGATCGGCGTCGACCATCCGGCGCTGACGGCGAAGGTGGACGCCGTCCCGGACGCGACGCGCGCGTCGCTCGTGCGCGACTTGGCCTGAGACTTGTGGGTCCGGCTTTAGCCGGACGTCATTCCTCCAACCAGCACGCATCCCAGAACGGATAGTCGCGCACGGACCTCACAAGGCCGGCGCGGACGGGATTCGCGCACACGTAGCGCGCGAGCGAGCGGACGTCTTCCTCGCGACGAACTGCGCGCTCGTGGTAGCCGTGCTGCCACACGGGGCCTGATGCACGCCCCAGCATTCCGATCGCACGGCTGGATCGCCCCTTGAGTCGTCGCATGACGTTTGGAAGCGACATGTCCAGGAGCTGCGCAATAAGGTGCAGGTGGTCGGGCATCACAACCCAGGCAAGCAAATGGACCCCACCCGCCCGCTCGAGTTCGTGCAGTTCCTTCGCGAGCGACGCCGCCGCGAGAAATTCGCGGAAGAGCGGACGACGTTGGAACGTTCTCGTCGTGGCGAGGTAGATTCGATCGCGCTCGGACCACCGTCCGGCCAGCATGCGCTCGTAAGGCACGGTAGCGCGAGGTTCATGCCGCGGATCGCGTTGGCACAATCGGTCGTCCGGCTGAAGCGAGGCGAACGGCGTCCGGCTGAAGCCGGACCCACAACCGCCTAACCGACGCGAAGACGGTAAATCCGGTCGACCGTCACCTCGCCGCGCAGCTCCTCGGGGACCGGGTCCGGATCCTCGACGAATCCCAGCGCGACGGCCGTTCGGCGGGACGCGGCGTTGCGCTCGTCGGACTGCGCAACGACCTCGCGCGCGCCCTCGCGCAGCAACCAGTCGACGACGGCAGCAGCGCCCTCGTGCGCATAGCCGTGCCGGCGGTGCGCGGGAAACGTCACCCACGCGATCGACGCCGTGGGCAAGGTAAGTGTCGCCTGGTGCCAGCCGACGAGCGAGCGGTCGTCGTGCCGGAACGCGAGCCAGTTGAGCCAGAGCTCGTTCGCGCGACCGCTGCCCGCCGCGAGCCGCGCGAAATGATCGTGCAGCGCGGGCTCGTCCGCGGGCGGCGAGCCGACCATGTAACGGTACAACGCCTCGTCGGCGAACGACGCGTACGCGATGGCCGCGTGGTCCGCGGCGAGCGGCTCGAGCGTCAGGCGCGGCGTCAACAGCGTGGGCGTCATTCGAGCACGAGCTCCTCGATCCACGCGACCTCGCAGTTGTGGTCGCCGAGCGCGAGCGAGCTCGCGTAGTGGAAGCCCGACGGCCCGACCGCGTCGACGAGCGTCGCCCTGAACCGGATGACCTGCCCGGGCCGGATGCCGGCGAGCGTCTTGCGGATGTGCGGGTCGCCGGGGATCGTGTGGACGTGCGTGAGCGCCGTGAACATCTGGTTCAGCTCGGGCCATGGCCGTTGCGCGAGGTCGCTCCCGCGCTTGAGCTCGGGCACGACGAAGCGGGACGAGAACGACTTGTACTGCGGGAAGGTCAACTGGTCGACGATGCGCGGATCGGAAAGCGCCCCCCAGCCGAGCGCGAGGTCGGTCGGCGCGAGCACCGCGAACTCGCCGAGGTCGTAGTTGCGGCGCGCCAGCACCATCGCGCGCCCCTCGAACCGCCCGAGCGACGCGTACCGGAAGCCCTTGTCGTCCTGCCACGGCGCGCGTGTCTCGCCGACCTCGATCGACGGCCCGACGTCGACGGCGATGCCCGGCGGGTGCGAGACGAAGCGTTCGTGCCGATACCAGTTCCAGCCGCCCCACAGCGACAGCACGGTCAGGATCGCGAGCAGCCAGTGCACGGCGCCCCGTGTTTCGCTGACGTCAGTCTCGGAAGTTCTGGTATTGCAGCGGGAAGTCCGTGACCGTACCGCGGACGAGCGCGATCGCCGCCTGCAGGTCGTCCTTCTTCGCGCCCGACACGCGCACCGCGTCGCCCTGGATCGACGCCTGCACCTTGAGCTTGCTGTCCTTGAGCGTGCGCACGAGCTTCTTCGCGAGCTCCTGCTCGATGCCGGTGCGCACGGTCACGACCTGCTTCACCTTGTTGCCGGACACCTTCTCCGGATCGGCGCTCTTGAGGCTGCGCGTGTCGACGCCGCGCTTGGCGAACTTGGCCGTCAGGATGTCGGTCACCTGCTTGAGCTTGAACTCGTCGTCGGCGAAAAGGGTAAGTACCTTGTCCGCGAGCTCGACGCGGGAGTCCGAGCCCTTGAAGTCGAAGCGGTTCGTCACTTCCTTGTTGGTCTGGTCGACCGCATTGCGGACCTCGACCTGGTTCACTTCCGAGACGATGTCGAAGCTGGGCATGGCGCACTCCGGTGGGGCGGCGAACGTAGCACGCGCTCCCGGGCGGGGCAATCCGGCGTCGCCCGGAGGCGACGGTGTATCCCGCGCGCCACGGGCGAAGGCCCGCGCGGCCGCGTTGGGCGGAGTTCCTTGCTAAGCGCGGTCGGCTTTTGGCACGCTATGTGCGTTATGGACGTCAGTCGCATCAGGAGGCCGCCGTGGAACCTGTGATCCCGATCGCCGACTTGCAGTCCATCTACTCCGTCGCCGAGGTCGAGCGCGCCGCCGAGGACGGTGCCGCGCGCCGCAACGAAGGCCTCAAGAGCTGGTACGAGCGCATGCGCGAGCTCGGCGGCTCGCGCTACATCATCAAGCCGTCGACGACGGCCGCGGTCGACGACCTCGCCGACAACTCGCCCAACTTCACCGACGTCATCGAGGACCTGCGCAAATCGCTCGCGCTCGCGATCTCCGGCCACGAGGCCGTCCAGTTCCTGCCGATCCTGCTGCTCGGCGAGCCGGGCCTCGGCAAGACCCACTTCGCGAAGCGCCTCGCGAACGCGCTCGGCACGGGATACGAATTCGTTTCGATGAACTCGCTGACCGCGGGCTGGGTGCTGACCGGCGCGTCGTCGCAGTGGCACCACGCGCGTCCCGGCCGCGTCGCGCAGACGCTGGTCGAGGGCGAGTACGCGAACCCGGTGATCGTGCTCGACGAGATCGACAAGGCCGGCGGCGACCACCGCTACGACCCGATGGGCGCGCTCTACGCGCTGCTCGAGCGCGACACGGCGACGCACTTCAAGGACGAGTTCGTCGACGTCGACATGGACGCGTCGCACATCCTGTGGATCGCGACCGCCAACGACGAGAGCGCGATCCCCGACCCGATCCTCAACCGGATGAACGTCTACGCGATCGAGCGGCCCGACGTGGAAGGGTCGCGGCGCATCGCGCTGGCCGTCTACCGCGAGATCCTCGATGCGCACCGCTGGCCGTTCCCTCCCGAGCCCTCGGACGCGGTGATCGACCGCCTCTCCGCCATCCCGCCGCGCGACATGAAAAAGCTCCTGCTCGACGCGTTCGGCACCGCCCGCATCGCGGGCCGCGACCACCTGGTGGCCGAGGACATCGACGCGAAGAAGCTCTGCGGGCGGCGGGCGCGCGTCGGCTTCTAGCCGGGAGCGGCATCCCCACGCGGTTGGCAGTACCATGGCCGGCGCGGCACCTGGGGAGGGGCCGACGTCGATGAATCCAGGCGACCATCGTCAGCGGCTGGCGGCCATTCTGGCCGCGGACGCCGCCGGCTATTCGCGGCTCATGGAGCTTGACGAGCGCGACACCGTGCGTGCGCTCGATGCCGCGCGCGCCGTCTTCCGCGAGCGTATCGAGGCGAACGGCGGCCGTATCGTCAACACGGCGGGCGACTCGGTGCTCGCACTCTTCGACACCGCCGCGGGCGCGGTCGCCGCGGCGCTCGAGGTCCAGCGCGACCTCGCGGCATCGGCCGGCGAAGTGCCCGAGGATCGCCGGATGAGGTTTCGGATCGGCGTGCATCTCGGCGACGTGATCGAGCAGCCGGACGGCGACGTCTACGGCGACGGCGTCAATATCGCCGCGCGCCTGCAGGCAATCGCCGCGCCCGGCGGCATCGTGGTCTCCGAGGCGGTGCGCGGCGCGGTCAAGAACCGGGTGGCCACGCGTTTCGACGACCTTGGCGCGCAGTCGGTCAAGAACATTGCCGACCCGCTGCGGGCATTCGCCGTCGGCGACACCGCACTCGCGCCTCCCGCGCGCCAGAAGCCACGAGCCCGGCGCTGGGCCTTCGGCGTGGCAGCGGCAGCCGCGGTCCTTGCGGCGATCGGCGTCGTCGCCTGGAAGGACCGCGCGGCGCCTGCTTCCGCGCCGTCGGCGGCCGGCGCGCCGGAACCGGTTTCGCGCGCGGCAGGCAAGCCCTCGATCGCGGTGCTTCCGTTCGACAACATGAGCGGCGACGCCGACAAGGCGTACTTCGCCGACGGCATGACCGAGGACATCATCACCGACCTGTCCAAGGTCGCTGGTCTGACGGTCATCGCGCGCAACTCGTCATTCCAGTACAAGGGCA
>DATBSV010000301.1:0-6485 GCA_036559685.1 Casimicrobiaceae bacterium | reverse complement strand
GCGCTCGAGGGGACCGAGGAGATCGGGCTCGCGGTCATGGCGACGACGTTCGCGATCGTGGCCGTGTTCATCCCGATCGCGTTCATGAGCGGCATCATCGGCCGCTTCTTCTTCCAGTTCGGCATGACCGTCGCGGTCGCGGTGATGGTGTCGCTGTTCATCAGCTTCACGCTCGACCCGATGCTGTCGTCGGTGTGGCACGACCCGCCCGAGTCGCGCTTCCGCCGCGTCCCGTGGCTCGGCCGCTTCATGGCGTGGATCGAGCGCGGCGTCGACGGCGTGCACGTGATCTACGGCAAGGTGCTCGTCTGGGCGCTCGGCCACCGCAAGAGCGTGATCGCGATCGCGGTCGTGACCTTCCTCGCGAGCTTCGCGATCGTGCCGATGGTCGGCACCGAGTTCGTGCCGCAGGCCGACCAGGGCTTCATCTCGCTGCGCCTCAACACGGCGGTCGGCTCGAGCCTCGAGTACACCGACGCCAAGGTCCGCGAGGTCGAGGCGAGGCTCAAGCCGATCAAGGAGATCGACCTCGCGATGACCACGATCGGCACCGAGGAAGGCCGCAACTACGCGCGCGTCAACCTGAAGCTGGTCGACCGCGCGAAGCGCAGCCGCGCGCAGAAGGACCTCGAGATCGCGATCCGCGACGTCATCAAGCCGATCCCGGGCATCGAGCTCGCGATCGGCTACGACCGGCCGATCTGGTTCAACCTGCTGGGCCCCGATCCCGACACGCTGTCGAGCATCGCGAAGACGTTCGCCGACCGCGTCGCGAAGGTGCAGGGCATCGTCGACCTCGAGACGTCGGACAAGGCCGCGAACCCGGCCCTGTCGGTGCGCCTCAACAACGACATCGCTTCCGACCTCGGCATCACCGTGCAGCAGGTCGGCTCGACGATCCGCCCGCTCATCGCCGGCGATACGGTGAGCTACTGGCTCGCGCCCGACGGCCAGAACTACGAGGTCAACGTGCAGCTGCCGAAGGAGAGCCGCCAGCTCGCCTCGGACCTCGGCAACCTCTACATCTCGACCAACCGGCGCGCCCCCGACGGGTCGCTGCGCATGGTGCCGCTGCGGCAGGTCGCCGAGCTCGTCGAGACGCAGAGCCCGCAGATCATCAAGCGCCAGGACCTGCAGCGGCGCATCGGCATCTACGCGGGCGTGCAGGGACGACCCTCGGGCGACGTCGGCAGCGAGGTGCAGAAGATCGCGAGCGACATGAAGCTGCCGCCGGGCTACCGGCTCGCGGCCGCGGGCCAGCAGCAGGACATGCAGGAGTCCTTCCAGGCCGCGGTCGCGGCGCTCGGGCTCGCGGTGATCTTCATCTACCTGATCCTCGCGTCGCAGTTCGCGAGCTTCACCCAGCCGATCGCGATCATGGCGTCGCTGCCGTTCTCGCTGATCGGCGTGCTGCTCGCGCTGCTGGTGACGCGCACGACGCTCAACATCTTCTCGATCATCGGCTTCATCATGCTGATGGGCCTCGTCACCAAGAACGCGATCCTGCTGGTCGACTTCGCCAACCGCGCGCGGCGCGCCGGCGCGAACCTCGACGACGCGCTGAAGGACGCGGGGCAGGTGCGCCTGCGCCCGATCCTGATGACGACCGCGGCGATGATCGGCGGCATGCTTCCGCTCGCGCTGGGCCTGGGCGAGAGCGGCGAGACGCAGGCGCCGATGGGGCGCGCGATCATCGGCGGCGTGATCACCTCGACGCTCCTGACGCTTATCGTCGTCCCGGTGCTGTACACCTACCTCGACCGGTGGGCCGAGAAGCGGCGGGCCAAGGCCGAAGCGCGACGCGCGGCGCGCGCCGCGGCCACTCGGCCGGCGGCCAGCCATCCGACCGCGGCCGATTGATTTGACGTGCAATAATCTTCGACGGCATAATAACTGACCGCGAGTCAGTTATCCGCGCCTCCCCGTTGGGAGGGGGCCACGGCCCGCACTTACGTTCTCCCGACCGCCCACCGCCGACCCCCCGCCCATGGACTTCGAGCAAGCGCGCTTCAACATGGTCGAGCAGCAGATCCGGACCTGGGAGGTCCTCGATCCGACCGTGCTCGACCTCATGTTCACGGTGCGCCGCGAGGAGTTCGTGCCGCACGCGCACCGCGCGCTCGCGTTCGCCGACCTCGAGATTCCGCTCGGCCACGGCGAGGCGATGTGGGCGCCCAAGCTCGAGGCGCGCGCGGTCCAGGAGCTCGCGCTCCAGCGCGGCGATTCGGTGCTCGAGATCGGCACCGGCAGCGGCTACCTGACCGCCCTGCTGGCGAGCCTCGCGGGTCACGTCACGAGCGTCGAGATCCACGCCGGACTCTCCCGAGAGGCGCGCGCGAAGCTCGCCGCCGCCGGGTTCGACAACGTCGACCTCCACGTCGGCGACGGCGCGCGCGGCTTCGGCTCCGAGGCCTACGACGCGATCCTGCTCGCCGGCTCGACGCCGGTGCTGCACGAGGCGTTCTGCAAGCAACTGAAGCCCGGCGGCCGCGTGTTCGCGATCGTCGGCGACGCGCCGGCGATGACCGCGCGCGTGTACCGGTGGACCGCACCGGGCGCCTGCGTCATGGCGCCGCTCTTCGAGACGGTGGTCAAGCCGCTCGTCAACGCGCCGGAGCCGGCGCGCTTCACGTTTTGATCCGCGAGCTCGCGCCCGCCGAGCTTTGCCGCTGGCGGGAGGACCCGCAGCGCCCACCGCCATTCGTCGTCGACGTGCGCGAGGACTGGGAACTCGAGCGCTGCGCGCTGTCCGACAGCATGCACGTGCCGATGCGCGAGCTTCCCGCGCGCCTCGACGAGCTGCCGCGCGACCGCGGCCTCGTCGTCGTGTGCCACCACGGCGTGCGGAGCCGCTTCGCCGCGCGGTTCCTGGCGGGATCGGGCTTCGCGCCGGTGTTCAACCTGACGGGCGGCGTCGAGGCATGGGCCGCGGACGTCGACCCGACGCTCGCGCGCTACTGAATTCGAAACGAAGAGCAACAACATGAAACGACGCCTGCTCGCCTACGCCGTGCCGCTTCTCTTCGCCGCCTTCCCCGCGGCGGGCGAGGACCTGATGGACATCTACCGGGAAGCCCAACGGGCGGATCCGGCGCTCGCCGCCGCGCGCGCGTCCTGGCTCGCGACGCAGGAGCGGGCGCCGCAGGCGCGCGCGCAGCTCCTGCCGAACGTCGGGCTGTCGGGCTCGGTCAACACGAACGACACCTACAGCAACACGCGCAGCAATCCGCCGATCATCGCGAGCGGCAACTTCCAGGACTACGGCGTCACGATCAGCGCGACGCAGCCGATCTACCGCGTGCAGACGGTGCTCGCGTACGACCAGGCCAAGCGCCAGGTCGAGCAGGCCGACTACACGCTCGCCTCGGCGCAGCAGGACCTGATCATCCGCGTCGCGGTCGTCTACTTCGATGTGCTGCTCGCGCAGTTCAACGTCGAGCTCGCGATCGCGCAGAAGACGGCGGTGTCCGAGCAGCTCGCGCAGGCCAAGCGCAACTTCGAGGTCGGCGTCGCGACGATCACGGACACCAACGAAGCGCAGGCCAACTACGACCAGATCGTCGCGCAGGAGATCACCGCGCGCAACGAGCTCGAGAACCGGCTCGCGGCGCTCCGCGCGATCATCGGGCGCATGCCGCGCGACCTCAAGAAGCTCGGGCCGGGCTTCGAGCCGGCGCCGCCCGAGCCCGACGCGCTCGACCCCTGGCTCGAGCGCGCCGCGAAGGAGAACCTCGCGGTCCGCATCTCGCAGTACAACTACGACATCGCGGCGATCGAGGTCGACAAGCAGCGCGCCGGCCACCTGCCAACGCTCGACCTCATCGGCAGCCTGCGCGCGGGCGGCACCACGGGGGGATCGTCGGCCGACTTCGACGGCAGCACGCGCACCGCTTCGGTCGGCATCGCGCTCAACTGGCCGATCTACCAGGGCGGGTTCGTCGACTCGCGCATCCGCGAGGCCGTCGCGTCGCAGGACGCGGCGCGCGAGACGCTCGAGCTCGCGCGGCGCACCGCCCTCTTCAACGCGCAGGTCGGCTACACCGGCGTCAACAGCTCGGTGGCGTCGGTGCGCGCGTTCAACGCGGCCGTCCAGTCGGCCGAGGTCGCGTTGCAGTCGAACCGCCTCGGCCAGGAGGTCGGCGTGCGGACCAACCTCGACGTGCTGAACGTGCAGCAGAACGTGTTCACGCAGCGCCGCAACCTCGCGCAGGCGTACTTCAACTACCTGATCAGCCAGCTGCGACTCAAGTCCGCGGTCGGCACGCTCAACGAGCAGGACCTCGAGATGCTCAACCGGCGGCTCGCCGGCTGAGCTCGGTCGCAAGCTTCGCTTCGACGTAGCGCCAGGTCCGCTCGGTCGCGCCGCGGTGCGCGGCGAGGAAACCCTGCGCGTGCACGCGCATCGCCGAGCGGCGCGCGGCGTCGTCGAGCAGCATCGCCGCCTTCGCGACGAGGTCGTCGGCGTCGGCGACGCGGATCGCCGCCTCCGCCTCGACCGCGCGCGCCGCCGCCTCGGCGAAATTGAACGTGTGCGGCCCGACGATCACGGGCACGCCCATCGCGGTAGCCTCGATCAGGTTCTGCCCGCCGACGGGCACGAGACTGCCGCCGACGAACGCGACGTCGGACGAACCATAGTAGCCCGACATCTCGCCCATCGAATCGCCCAGCACGAACACGGTCTCGCCCGGGACCGCGCGGTTCTCGGAGCGCCGCACGTGCGCGAGGCCGCGCGCTCGCAACAGCGCGGCGACGTCGTCGAAGCGCTGGGGATGCCGCGGCACGATCACGACAAGCGTCTCGGGCGGCAGCGGACGGCGCGCGAGCGCGTCGAGGATCATCGCCTCCTCGCCGTCGCGCGTGGACGCCGCGAGCAGCACCGGGCGAGGTCCGTAGAGCGCGCGGAGGGTCCGGGCGAGCGCCGCCGCGTCGCCCGGCGCCCCGATGTCGAACTTGAGGTTGCCGGTGACCGCGACGTCGCGCGCGCCGAGCGCCTCGAGCCGGTCGGCATCGGCGCGCGTCTGCGCGGCGACGCCCGCCAGCGACCCGAGCAGCGGCCGGATCAGCGAGCCCACGCGCTCGTAGCCGCGCGCGGATTTCCCGGAGAGCCGCGCATTGACGAGGAACAGCGGGACGTGCGCGATCGCCGCCTCGGCGGCGAGATTGGGCCACAGCTCGGTCTCCATCAACAGACCGATCGACGGATGGAAGTGCCTGAGGAAGCGGCGCATCGAGCCGGGCAGGTCGTAGGGCAGCCACGCCTGCACGACCGGACGTGAAAAAAGCGATCTGGCGGTCTCGCGGCCGGTCGCCGTCATCGACGTGACGACGATCGTCGCGGCGGGCCGCGCGGCGCGCACGCGCTCGACCAGCGGCGCCGCGGCGCGCGTCTCGCCGACCGACACCGCATGGATCCACACGACGTCGCCGATGGGCGCGGGATCGCCGTAGCGGCCGTAGCGCTCGCCGATGCGCTCGCGGTAGCCGGGCTCCGCGCGCCCGCGCCACCACAGGCGCAGCGGCGCGAGCGGCGCGACGACACGCCACGCAACCGTATAGAGCGCGCGCGTCAGCATCGCGGCGCGCGCTTCACGAGCTCGCCGAGCGCCGCGCGCGCGGCGTCGAGCGAAGGCACGGTCCCATTGCCGCCGAGGTCGCGCGCGTGATCGCCGGCGATCGCGACGCCCGCGAGCATCGCGTCGGTCGTCGTGAACAGCGCGAGCGTCGGCACGCCGAGCGCGGCCGCGAGATGCGTGAGGCCGGTGTCGACGCCGACGACGGCGTGCGCGCGCGCGAGCAGGGCGGCCAGATCACGCAACGGCATGCGCGGCGGGACGATGGCGCGCGCGATGCCCGCGGCGAGCGTGCGGCTGCGTACCTCCTCGGCGTCGCTGCCGTGCGGCACGAGCACGTCGAGACCCGCGGCGTCGGCGTCGGCGACGAGGGCGCGCCAGCGGTCGTCGGGCCAGCGCTTGTCCACGCGCGAGGTCGCGTGCACGACGACCACGTAGGGCCGTTGGGGCATGCAGGAGGGGGGCGGCGGCAGGGTCCAGCGCCAGCGCGGCGCGCCGGACACGGCGTACCCGAGCGCCGCTCCGGCGAGCCCGCGGGCACGCGCGGCGAAGTGCTGCGCCGGCGACACCGCGTGATGCACCTGGTGGAACCAGGTCGCGACCGGCTCGCGGATGCTCGCGCGATCCGGTCCGTGTCGCGTGCCGCGCGCGAGGCATGCGATGACGCCTCCCTTGACCTGCTCCTGGATGTCGAGCACGGCCTCGTAGTTCTCGCGGCGCAGGTCGTCCTTGAACGCCCGCATCTCGCGCCACGTCGGAGGGGAGAGGGGGTGCTGGCGCCAGCGGCGCAGCGCGACCGGGACGGCGCGGCGCACGTCGGCGCACATCGCGGGGAGCGCCGCGAACGGCTCCTCGACGACCCAGTCGACGGGCGTGCCGGCCCGCGCCTGCGCGACGTCGTGCGCGATCGCG
>DATBSV010000300.1:0-5273 GCA_036559685.1 Casimicrobiaceae bacterium | reverse complement strand
ATGGCGAAGACGCGCAAGGTCGAGGTCGTGCGCGGCGTCGGGCAATTCCTCGACCCGCACCACCTAGAGGTCGAGGTCACCGAGGGCAGCGGCCAGGCGAAGTCCGGCGCGAAGAAGATCGTGAAATTCGCGAAGGCCATCATCGCGGTCGGCTCGCAGGTCGTGCGCCTTCCGTTCATCCCCGACGATCCGCGCGTGCTCGACTCGACCTCCGCGCTCGAGCTCGAGAGCATCCCGAAGCGCATGCTCGTGATCGGCGGCGGCATCATCGGGCTCGAGATGGGCACCGTGTACTCGACGCTCGGCACGCGCCTCGACGTCGTCGAGATGATGGACGGCCTGATGCCCGGCGCCGACCGCGATCTCGTGCGCGTGTGGGAGAAGATGAACAAGCCGCGCTTCGACCGCATCATGCTCAAGACCAAGACCGTCGCGCTCGACGCGCGGAAGGACGCGCTCTACGCCACGTTCGAGGGCGAAGGCGCGCCGCAGGGCCCGCAGCCGTACGACAAGGTGCTGATGAGCGTCGGGCGCTCGCCCAACGGCAAGAAGATCTCCGCCGACAAAGCGGGCGTCGCCGTCACCGACCGCGGCTTCATCGAGGTCGACTCGCAGATGCGCACGAACGTCGCGCACATTTTCGCGATCGGCGACGTCGTCGGCCAGCCGATGCTCGCGCACAAGGCCGTGCACGAGGGCCACGTCGCGGCCGAAGCCGCTGCTGGGCAGAAGAGCTACTTCGACGCGCGCGTGATCCCGTCGGTCGCGTACACCGATCCCGAGATCGCGTGGGTCGGCCTGACCGAAGACGATGCGAAGGCGAAAGGCATCGCGGTCACCAAGGGCGTGCTTCCGTGGGCGGCGTCGGGTCGCGCGATCGCGAACGGCCGCGACGAGGGGCACACGAAGCTCCTGTTCGACGCGCAGACGCACCGCATCGTCGGCGGCGGCATCGTCGGCACGCATGCGGGCGACCTGATCTCCGAAATCGCGCTTGCGATCGAGATGGGGGCCGACGCCGTCGACATCGGGCGCACCGTGCATCCGCATCCGACGCTCGGCGAGTCGATCGGCCTCGCCGCCGAGGTCGCCGAAGGCGTCTGCACGGACGTCCCGCCCGCGCGCAAGCGCTGATCCGGACCGGAAGCGCGATTCGGCACCCGTCGGGTGCCGCGGCGTCCTACACGGGCGTCGAATTATCGCTATCGCGCCGGCGAACGCGTCGATAGGATGGCAGGCACAGGGTTTGCTCTAGGTATCGGACCATGAACCGCACCCGCGTCCTGCTGAAGGCCTTCCTCGCCGCCGCCGCGCTGATTGTTGCAGCGCAGGCCGGGGCGGTCACCGTCGTCGACTGCCCGTTCAAAGGGGCTGGCGACGCCCTGACACGCGGCTTCTACGTCGACAACGTCGACGCCGTCACACTGTCGACGGTGACGCTCGGTCACGCCGCCGCGGCGCCTGGCGAGCGCACGATCGCGCTCACGGCGCGCTTGAGCGCCTACAACGGCGGCATCCTCGGCGTCGCGACCGTCACGCGCACGATCGGCCCGACGATGACCGCGTCGACGTTCGACTTCGGCCACGTGCGCATCCCGCCGAACCAGACGATCGCGTTCACGCAGGCGGTCGTCGCCGGCGATACCGCCGTCACCTACGACCGCGGCCAGGGCAGTTGCGATAAGGTCGTCCAGACGAGCGACACGGCTCCGCCGCTCTCGGAGTTCATTCGCGACGCCGTCGGGCTCATGATCACCGGTTCGCCGCCGGACGACAGCACGAACACCACGTTGTCGTGTCCGCTCGACCCGGCCGAGACCGGCGAGCCGGTGTCGCACGCCTTCTACGTCACCAACTACGGCGGCACGCGGCTCAATACCGTGTCGCTGTTCCACCGCGCCGCGCAGCAGGGGACGCGCCGCATCCGGCTGACTGCGCGCCTCGGCGGCATCGAAGGCCCGACGATCGCGACCGCCTCGGTCGAGCGGTTCATGAATTCGACGCGCAGCGAGTCGCTGTTCGACCTCGGCAACCTCCCGGTGGCGGCCGGGTCGACGATCGTGTTCACGCAGGAGGTCGTGCAGGGCAATACGACGGTGACGCACGACATCGGGTTCGGCCCGTGCGCGGACGTGGTGCAGACCGACGTCGCCCCACCCGGCGGCGCCACGGCGGCGGTCGTCAAGGCAGTCGTGCGGGAGTCCGTCGGCCTCAAGATCACCGGCCGCGTCGCGACCGCGACGCCGATCACCGTGATCGAATATTTCCACGGCGGCTTCGGCCACTACTTCATGACCGCCGACCCCGCCGAGATCGCGGGCCTGGACGGCGGCGCTTATGGCGGCGTGTTCTCGCGCACCGGGCAGACGTTCAAGGCGCGCGACGGTCCGGCCATCGGCGCGATCCCGGTGTGCCGCTTCTTCACCGTCGCGTTCGCGCCGAAGAGCTCGCACTTCTACACCGCCAATCCGCCGGAGTGCGGCGGCCTCAAGGCGAACCCGAACTGGCAGTACGAGAAGATCGCGTTCTACAACGCGGTGCCCAACCTGGCGGGCGTCTGCCCGCAGGACACGGTGCCTGTCTACCGCGTGTACAACAACGGCCAGACCGGCGCGCCGAACCACCGCTTCACGACCAGCATCGCGATCCACGACGACTTCGTGCAGAACCGCGGGTGGGTCTCCGAGGGCGTGCGATTCTGCGCGCCGCTGTAGGACACGGCGGCCCTCCCGGGCGGAGGGCGGAATAATAAGCTTGGCGTCCCCCACCCCCGGGCCTAGCATTGGTCCCAGGGGGATCTTTGATTTCGTGAAGGGAGACGCGCCATGAAACGCACCCGGGGTCTTGCGCTGCTGGTGGTCGTCGCGTCCGCGCTGTTCGCGCTCTCGCGCGCGAACGCCGCCGCACTCGTCGACTGCCCGTTCAACGCCGGCGGCGGCGACTTCGTCGACCGCGGCTTCTATATCCAGAACTACGCCGGCTCGACGCTCAAGAGCGTGCGCATCGCGCACCACACGCTCGGCACGGCGGGTCCACGCACCATTCAGATGACCGCGCGCGTCGGCGGCTATGGCGGCGTGCTGCTCGGCACGGCCTTCGTGAACCGCACGATCGACGCCGATTGGACGATCTCGAACTTCGACTTCGCGGATGTCGCCGTCGCACCGGGATCGACGATCGCGTTCGCGCAAACAGTCACGGCGGGCGTCGACGACATCACCTACAACACCGGCGCAGAGCCCTGCGACGCGACGCAGACGAACGGGACGTCACCGGTCCTCGACACGTTCCGCCGCGGCTCGGTCGGCCTGGTGGTGGACGGATCGCCGGAAGCTCCGGGGACGACGCTCCTGCTGTCGTGTCCCTTCGACGAAGGTGGCGGTGACAACCTGAACCGCGGCTTCTACATCGACGACTATCCGGGCACGACGCTGGACTCGATCACGGTGCGCTTCGACGGCAGCGGCCCGACCGAGCTCGAGCTGCAGGCCCGGCTGTACACCTTCGACGGCTTCATCCTCGGCACGGTCAACCTCGTCCCGAACCTGACGACGAGCAACGAGGTGACATTCCCGTTCAACGTCGCGGTTCCCGCCGGCGCCCGCATCGTCTTCCTGCCGCGCCAGATCAGCGGTGCGACGGCATTCATCCAGACGGGCTACGCGTCCCTGGGCGTGGCGGACACGACGACCTGTCCGCGCGTGGTGGAGACGACCGCACAGACGCCACCGGTGTCCACGTTCCGGCGCGGCAGCATCGCGATGAAGGTGATCGGGCGGACGGCGTCGAACGCGCCGATCCCGGCGGTCGAGTATTTCCACAATGGGTTCGGGCACTATTTCATGACGGCCCAGGCCGACGAGATCGCCGGCCTCGACGGCGGTGCCTTCGGCGGCGTGTTCACGCGGACCGGACGCGAGTTCGACGTCTTCGACGGCCCGGTCGGCGGCGCGATTCCCGTGTGCCGCTTCTTCACCACGCCCGGCAACTTCGGCACCAGGAGCTCGCACTTCTACACGTCCGACCCGGTGGAATGCGCGGGCGTCAAGCTGAATCCGAACTGGATCTACGAGAAGATCGCGTTCTACGTGAAGTTCTACGACGGCGCTTGCCCGGTCGGCCACGTGGCCGTGTTCCGGATCTACAACAACGGGATGACCGGCGCGCCGAACCACCGGTACACGACGGACCTCGCTCTCTACAACCAGTTCATCAACACCTTTGGCTGGGCGCCGGAAGGCGTGAAGTTCTGCGTGCCCACCTAGCTCGGTAGAATGCGGGGCTCCGAACATCGGAGCCCCGCCATGACCCAGGACGAGCTCAAGCAAGCCGTCGCGCGCGATGCGATCGCGCACGTCGTCGACGACGCGTGGATCGGCGTCGGCTCGGGCTCGACCGCCAACTTCTTCATCGACGAGCTCGCGAAGCTCAAGGGGCGCATCAAGGGCGCCGTCGCGTCGTCGGTGAAAACCGCGGAGCGCCTGAAGTCGCACGGCATTCCGCTCGCCGAGCTCAACGACACCGGCACGCTGCCGGTCTACGTCGACGGCGCCGACGAAGTGACCGAGCACGGCGCGATGATCAAGGGCGGCGGCGGCGCGCTCACGCGCGAGAAGATCGTCGCCGCGTGCTCGCGCAAGTTCGTGTGCATCGTCGATCGCAGCAAGGTCGTCGACGTGCTCGGCAAGTTCCCGCTGCCGATCGAGGTGATCCCGATGGCGCGCAGCTACGTCGCGCGCGAGATCGTGCGCCTCGGCGGCCAGCCGGAGCTGAGGCAGGGCTTCACGACCGACAACGGCAACGTGATCCTCGACGTGCGCAACCTGAAGCTGATCGATCCGGTCGCACGCGAGACCGAGCTGAATCAGATCGCCGGCGTCGTGACCGTCGGATTGTTCGCGCGCCGCGGCGCCGACGTAATACTCATCGGCGGCGAGAGCGGCGTGCGGCGGATCGACGTGCGCCGCTAGGAATCGTTAGAAGCGGAACGACGCGCCGAGGAACGGGCCAGTAAGTGCGGCGTCGAGGACGTACGGACCGTCGTCGTAATCGATCTTCAGGTAGCGCCAGCCGCCGACGATCGAGCCCCAGTTGAAGCGATAGCCGACCGCGCCGATCGCCTGCCACGACACGTTCGAGCCGCCGGCGCCGACGTCCGCCTGCACGAGCCCCTGCCAGTTCTGCGCGAACGGCGTCGACCAGCGAACGCCGACCACGCCGTCGACCCATTGCGCATCGCCTTTGAGATCGACGCCCGGCAATGCGCCGCCGGT
>DATBSV010000299.1:0-10782 GCA_036559685.1 Casimicrobiaceae bacterium | reverse complement strand
GGTGCCCCAGTGGCCGTCGCAATAGCGCGCCCGGATGCGCCGCTCGCACTGGATGCGCGGGATCACGCTCGACGACGAGCAGCGGGCCATCTCGTCGCGCATCTGCGTCCACACGTCCGCGCTGGCGACCTGCGCCGGCGGCGAGGCCGACGCCGCGGGTGCCGGTGAGTCGACCTTGGGCGGAGCGCTCGACGCCTTGGGCGCCGGCGCCGGCGCCGGGGTCGTGGCCGGTGCGGGGCGCGGGGCGGCCGGCCGCGCCTCGGTCCGCGGCATCGACGCGGGCGGCGGCGCGGAGGCGGACCCGGCCGCGACGACGGCCGCGGGCGGCTCGGCCACCGGCGGCGTCTCGGGCGCGGGGTTGAGCACGCTCTTCGACGCCGCGTCGAGCGTCGCCTTCGCCGCGTCCGCCGATTTCTGCGCGTCGCCGCCCCGGGCGTCCGGGGTCACGACGACCGGCGCCGGCGAGCGGCCGCCGAGCATGAAGATCGCGACCGCCGCGACCGCCGCGAGCGCGACGATCCCGGCGACCGCATACAGGAGCCCGCTGCGGCGCGGTGCCGCGGCGTAGGCGGGCGGGGACGAAACATGCGTCGGGGTCGGGTCGGCCATGGCTGTCTCCGCGGCATCGTGCCGCCGACCGGGTCGATCGGCGCCCCGATTCAAACACACGCCGCCCGGGCGCGCATCCCGCGCGCCGGGCGGTCGGCTCCCCCCGGCTGTCCGACCGCCGGGCCAACCGCCGGCCGACTCTCGATAGAATAGGCCCGGAGGCGCGCCAAGACGCCTCGGGGGAGGCTGTCGGCCGGCCCCTTCACACCCCATGACCGCCGCCCCTCCGACCTCCCCCCCTGCCGAAGGCTCGATGCTGTCGCGCCACGTCGTCGACGGGCGCGGCCTGCTCCGCCAGGCGTTCACGATGTATTCGGCGGACATGGTCGACCTCGCGCGGACGTCGATCGAGACGACCAACGATCTGTTCGAGCTCTCCGACTACGTCTCGCGCGGCGAGGCGCAGGAGTTCCAGGACAAGCGCGGCGAGTGGATCAAGAAATTCGAGGCGGTGCTGCACGACCTGTTCGAGCGCCGTCTCGCCGGCGACCGTCGCAAGGGCCGCCGACCCGACTTCGATGCGTCGCTCGCGTCGCTGCGCGTGCTGACCTCGTTCGATCACGACAAGCAGGCGGCGCTGACCGCCGCGACCGGCTTCCTCGTGCGCTTCACCAAGCGGGAGCTCGAGGCGATGGACCTGCGCGTCGCCGAGCTCATGGGCGAGCGCGCGACGCGCGAGCTCGAGAATCCGTTCTCGCCGACCTACATGCTCGACGCGCTCGGCGTGTCGTCGCGCGCGATCTACCCGGTCGCGAAGATCTGGCGCCCGCTGATGGAGCGCCTCGTCGCCGACATCACGCCGTCGGCGAACAAGGTCTACATCCGGCTCAACCGCTTCCTCGCCGATCGCAACGTGCTGCCCGACATCAAGGCGGCGCTCCGCGCGAGGAGCGACCTGTGGCCGGAGGACGACAAGGACCTGCTGCCCGCGTTCAGCCGGCTGATGAGCGAAGCGGGACCGATGCCGACCGACATCGTGATCCCGCCGACGTTCTCGGATCCCAACGCGCCACTGCAGCTGCGCTTCGCCGACCGGCTTCCGTCGCAGCGCGCGAGCGACTACGCCCGCGGCCCGATGGCGCCGCTCCCTGACGGCTCGGTGTCGATTTCGGCCGAAGCGGCCGCCGGACTCGCGGTCGCGCCGCAGGTGATCGCGGGACTCACCGCGCTGACCAAGATGGCCGCGCAGATGCCGCCCGGCATGGGTGGCGCCGGGCCCGTCGATGGCGAGATGCCCAACATCGACCCGCTGATGGCCCTCGGCACGAACTCGCAGCTATTCAAGCTGCTCGCGCAATGGCAACGACTCGACCTGCCGGCCGCGATCGCGGAGGCGGCGCCGAAGTCGGAGGACGGTGGGCAGGTCAAGGTCCCGCAGAACCTCGTCCCGTACATCCGGCTCGCGATCGCCGACCAGCTCGAGCACGACACGGACCGCATCACGATGGACGTGATCGCGCTCCTGTTCGACTACGTGTTCCGCGACCCGTCGATCCCCGAGTCGCTGCGCGAGATCTTCGGGCGCCTGCAGGTACCGGTCGTGAAGGTCGGGCTGCTCGACCGCACGTTCTTCTCCGATCGCACCCACTCGGCGCGCAAGTTTCTCGACCACCTCGCCGCGGCCGCGATCGGCGCGACCGGCGACCCGCGCTACTTCGAGGCGTTCCAGCGGACGGCGACCGCGGTCATCGACGACGTCTGCTACAGCTTCGAGATCGACGTTGCGGCGTTTGCGCAGGCCGACCGCAAGCTCATGGCGTTCATCGAGAGCGAGCAGCAGAGCACCGAGACCGCCGCTAAGCAGGACGTCGAGATCGCGCTCGCGAACGAGGAGCAGGAGGAGGACCGCTCGTTCGTCCGCGCGCAGATCCGCGACAAGATGGGCGGGATCCACGTGCCGTTCGAGGTGCGCTCGTTCACCGAGACGGTGTGGGCCGATTACCTCGCGGACCTCCGCAAGAAGGAAGGCTCTGGCGGCGCGGGCCTCGCGAAGGGGCTGAAGACGATCGACGATCTCCTGTGGAGCATCACGGCGAAGGAGCGCACGGCGCAGAAGGCGCGCCTCACCAAGATGGTCCCGGGCCTGGTCGTGAGCCTGCGGGGCGGCTGCAAGGCGCTCAACCTCGACACCGAGCGCGTGAAGCCGTTCTTCGACGAGCTCTACCGGCTGCACATGGAGGCGATCAAGCCGCAGATCGCGAAGGCCGACGCGGCTGCCGCGGCCGCTGCCGCGGCGGATGCGCCAGCCACCTCGCAAGCGCACGGGCTGCCGCCCAGCATGAACGTGCACGACTTCGTCAACGACATGGTGCTCGGCACCTGGCTCGCGTTCGAGACCGCCGAGGGGCGCGTCAACGCGCGGCTGCACTGGATCAGTCCGATGCGCACGCGCTACGTCTTCACGAGCCGGTTGCGCTCGAAGGCGTTCGTGTTTTCGCCCGAGGAGCTCGCCTGGGAGATCACCAACGGCAGGGCCGCGCTGGTGATGGAGCCGGTGCCGCTGGTCGATCGCGCCGTGTCCGCGGCGCTCGACCGGATCGGAGCGCAGCGCCCGACCCAGGCCGCGTAACCCGGCCTCAGGCGTCCGCGGCGACGCGGTTGCGCCCTTCGGCTTTCGCGCGATAGAGCGCGGCGTCCGCGCGCTTCAGCAGCGACTCGACCGTTTCGTCCTCGCCGGCTTCCGCGAGCCCGATGCTGACCGTCACGCGCGGCGCGCCGTCGTCGGCGTGGCGCTCGACGACGTTGCGGATGCGCTCGCACACCACCTTCGCATCAGCGAGCGACGCCGCGTCGAACACGAGCGCGAACTCGTCGCCGCCGAAGCGCGCTGCGACGTCGGTGCGGCGGCAGGCCGCCTGCAAGACGTGCCCGATGCGCTTCAGCACCTGGTCGCCGGCCACGTGCGACGCGCGGTCGTTGACCTCCTTGAAGTGGTCGCAGTCGATCAGCGCGAGCGTGCAGCGGCCGTGGCCGCGGGCGCGGCCGAGCACCGCGGCGAGCGCGCGGTCGAACGCCCGGCGGTTGCCGATGCCGGTCAGCGCGTCCTTGTCGACGACGTCCGAGAGCGCCTGCGTCTCGGCGCGGAAGCGCTCGACGTCGCGGCGCGCGCGCTCGCGGTCGAGGCGCAACGTCGACATGCGCGCGCGTTGCTCGGCGATGTCGGCGGCGATCTCGCGCTCGAGCTGGTGGTGGCGCTTGTAATGGACGAGCGCGTCGGCGAAGCGTTCGGACCGCTCGAGCGTCTGCGACACCTGAAGGTGCACGGCGCGAAGCAGCGGCTTCGCCTTCTGCGCGGCGCCGATCGCGTATGCCTGCTCGAGCGACGAAAGCGCCGCGTCGAGCGTTCCGAGCTCGCGGTCGCAAACCGCGAGGCTCACGAGCGCATAACCCTCGCTGAGCAGGTCGCCCGAGCTCCGCGTCTTGTCGAGCGCGCGCGCCGCCCACATGCGGCCCTCGATCCAGTCGCCGCGCTCGATGATGACCGCGCCGAGGCTCGACTCGGCCGCGGCGACCGACGGCAGGTCGTTCGCCTCGTTCGCGACGTCGAGCGCCGTGCGGATCATCGCCTCGGCGTTGGCGAGCGCGTCCGCCTTGGTCTCTGCATCGGCGTTACGGCACGACGCGAAGATCGCGGTGCCGAGCGAGTTCGCGCACTCGCAGATCGCGCGCGGCGCACCGCTCTCGAGCGCGAATCCGAACGCGCGCTCGAGCGTCTGCACGCCGGCGACGTGGCCGCCGATCTCGGAAAGCGAGACGCCCAGGACCCGGTGAACCGCCGCGAGCAATTCGCGGTCGCCGAGCCTGAACGCGCGCTCGATCTCCTTCTCGATGACGGACAGCGCGGTCTCGGTGTCGCCGATGCGCCAGAAGCCGCTGCCGAGCGCGAGCGCGGCCTCGACGCCGAGCCGCGCGTCGTCGAGCGCCTCGGCGCGCGTCTGCACGTCGAGCGCGCGGCGGATCGCCGAGCCGAACGCCGCGTCCTGGTAGTCGGCCTGCGCGAGCGCGAGCGCCGCCCACGCGGCGACTTCCTCGTCGTCGCACGCGAGCGCGAGGTCGTGGGCCGTCGTCGCGGTCTCGCGCGCCTGCGCGACGCGCCGCTCGGAGAGCTGCTCGAACGCGTTGCCGAGCGGCGTGTCGGTGAACTGCGCGGGGATGCGGGCCATGGGTACGGCAGATGCAAGGCCCGTGCCCGGGCCGGGCGCCCTACGGTGCCGCGGCGGCGAACGCGGCGCGCGCCTGCGCCAGCAACCGTTCTCGCGCGGTTTCGACGTCGGACGGCAGGCGCGTTTCGCGCCCCTCGGGCGGGGGCAGCGACCATGTGCCCGGCGGCAGCGCGCAATCGGCGGCGAGCTGGCGCAGGAAGGCCGACTGCTCGCGCACGAACGATTCGTAGGGCACGGTTAGCACGCGGCGCCCGAGCTTCGGCAACAGCCCTTCCCACGCGCGGTTTTCCGCGACGAGGCTGCGCATGAGCTTGAGCGTCAGTTCGGCGTCGTCCAGCGAAACGTCCGCCGCGCGCGGACCGGGCGTGGTGTCGAACGACCAGTAGCCGGTCGCGAGCGACACCTGCCACGACACCGCCTGCGCGATGACATCGCGGCGGTACAGGAAGACGATCATGTCCGCGCACTCCAGCATCCGCTCGCGCGCGAGCGGATGCTCGACGAGGTGCTGCCATTGAAGCTTCGCCGCGAACACGCCGTTCGCGGTCGTGCGGCGCGCCTCGAGCGCATCGATGTAAGCGGCGTCGTCCCGCCGGTCGACGCCGAAGCGCGCGGCCAGCGACTCGACCGTGCGTGCGCGGAGGTATTCGTGCGGGATCCCGAGTCCCGCGTTGAGCATCTGGCGGCACAACAGGTACGAGCCGGAGCGCGGCGTGCTGCAGATGACGATGCGATGCTCGGGCGACGCGTCGCGGCGCGGCCGGTCCCACTCGGGCCGATCGACCTCGTCGTGGTGCATGCGAACGTAGCTCACGCGCGCGAGTCTGCCACAATCCGTCACCGATGAGCGCCGTCGCACCCTTCGTCGCGCTGACCGCGCCGCTGTTCGTTCTGATCGCGCTCGGATTCGCGATCGCGCGGAGCGGACGCTGGTCGGCAGCGTCGACCGACGCGCTCACGCGGTTCGTGTTCGCGGTCGCCGTCCCGGCGTTGCTGTTCCGGCTGATGAGCGATTTCTCGAAGCTGCCGATGATCGATCCGCGCGTGTTGGTGGCCTACTTCGGCGCCTGCCTCGCCGTGTTCGTCGTCGGCCGGCTCGTGTCGCGACTCGCGTTCGGCCACGATGGCGTCGCGCAGTCGGTGTTCGGCCTCGGCGCCGTGTTCTCGAACACGGTGCTTCTCGGCCTGCCGCTCGTGCAGATCACGCTCGGGCCCGCAGCGATGCCGGCGGTGTCGCTGATCGTCGTATTCAACGCGCTGATCCTGTGGACGCTCGTGTCGGTGTCGGTCGAATGGGCGCGGCACGGCACGCTCGGCCTGAGCGCGTTCCTCGCGACCGCGCGCAAGGTGCTGCTGAACCCGATCGTCGCGTCGATCCTGGTCGGCACGGCGTTCGGCTACTCGGGCCTCGCGCTGCCCGGGTTCGCGGACCGCGCGCTCTCGCTGCTCGCGCAGGCGGCGGTTCCGCTGTCGCTCGTCGCGCTCGGCCTCGGGCTCGGCGAGGTCGCGCTCGGCCGCGGGTGGCGCGAGAGCCTCGCGATCGCGTTCCTGAAGCTCGCGGCGATGCCCGCCGTCGCGTTCGGGCTCGCGTACCTGGTCGGCCTTTCGCACGACGCCACCGTCGCCGTCGTCGTGATGGCGGCGCTGCCGACCGGCGCGAACGTCTACCTGATGGCGCGTCACTTCCGCGCACTCGAAGGACCGGTCGCGGCGAGCCTGGTCGTGTCGACCGCGCTCGCCGCCGTCACGACGCCGATCGCGCTTGCGCTGCTCGGGGCGCCCGTGCGGTAAAGTCGCACCCCATGCGCTCGCTCCCCTCGCTCGCGTTCGTCGCCCTGCTCGCTTTGCTCTCGGCGCCCGTCGCCGCGAAGCCCTCCACGGAGTGCGGCCCGCCGCCCGACGGCGCGATCTGCGCGGACGGCTCCTGGCCGGAGTTCTCGTCGATGACCGTGTACGCGGTCCAGGGCGAGTCGCGCGCGCGCTACGAGATCATCATCGGCGACGGGCGCGACATCAAGGTCGCGATTTCGGAGAACAACCCGCACTACCAGGGCCGCGCCGACGCGCTGCTGATCGACGGGAGCGTGCTCGCGACGCGCGGCGGGGAAACGCTGCCCAACCGCGGCCAGGACCTCCTGAGCGACCCGCTGCTGGCCGCGCAGGAGGTCGCGACACTCCTGCAGGTCGCCCTGCCCAAGGGGCCGAAGTCCATCGCCGCATCGACCAAGGTGAGCGCGTCGGGCACGCGCTTCGTCGTCGCGACGACGCCGACGGCGTCGACCTACTATGCGCCGCCGTGGAAAGTCGAGGGCACCATCGCGCCGGCGGGCAAGGAGAGCTTGTCGTACGACCTCACGTTCACGGCGCGCGTCGGCGCGCCCGACGGCAGCATCACGCCGCGCGTGATCGTGTACAGCTACTCCGGCCGCGCGAGCTACCCCGCGCGCCGGCCGCGCATTCCCGACGGCACGAGCCTCGTGGGCTGGAAGTTCGACCTGCCCAACGCCCAGAACGTGGGCTTCGCAACCCTCGGGCAGGCGCGACGCGCGCTCGGCATCGAGCCGCGCTAGCGCTTCCCAGGCCGATGCGGCGCCGTCCGCGCGCTCCGCTCACCGTGGCGGACGTGCGCGCGCTACGCGCGACGCTCGCTTCGTTCGGGCGCGACGCGCGCGCCGTGCGGCGTGCCGGCCTCGACGACGCCGCGCGGCGCCCGTTCGCCGATCCCGCCGCGCTCGCCGAGTACCACGACCTGATGCTCTTCGTGGTCGCGCACCCCGCATCGCGCGTCGAGCACGCGCACGCCGGTCGACAACTCATCCGCGTCGCCGCCGCTGCGCGCGTCATCGCGGAACGAGGCCGCGCGGCCGAGCGGCGCGCGCTCGCCCAGTCCGGTCTCGCGTGGACCGAGGTGCGCGCCGCGTTCGGGCTCGCGTTCGCGCGCTGGCTGACGCGCCGCTGGCCGTCGCACGTGCGGCTCGACGCGATCGACGCCGATGCGCCGGTCGCGCTCGCCGATGCGATCGCCGCGGCGCTGCCCCCGCTCCAGGCGGACATCGCCGGCGGCGGGCACCTGGATGCCGACGCGATCGCTGCGAGCTTCGCCGGCGAAGGCGACCGCTACGCGTGGCTCGTACGCACGCTCGATGCGTTGCCCGCGACAGCCGCCGTGCGCGAGCAGCTGTTCGAGGCAGTCGGCGTCACGGCCGTCGTCGCGCCGCGCGATGCGCCACTGTCGCGCACGTTCGTGCGGGGCCCGTCGGGCCGGCCGTTCACGGTCGGCGCACTCGTTCGCAAGGTCGACGCCGCGCGCACGTCCGCGGCGCCGCTTCCGCGCGCGCGACGGGCGTCGCGGGCCGCGCGCGCGGAAGCGCTCGATGCGAGCCGCGCGACGCTCGCGATGCTCGGCCGCGAGACCGACGCCATCGCCACGTCGAGCGCCCGCGACACCGAGATCCACGCGCTGGGCCGGGGCGTCGCGATCGCGCTGCACGCGCCCGCGGCAGGTCGTGGCGGGCCGCTCGACGCTCACGTCGGCTTCGTGCTCTACCGCAACGGCGTGCCGGTGGCGTACGGCGGCGGCTGGCCGTTCCTCGGCACCTGCCGGATCGGCGTCAACGTGTTCCCCGCGTTCCGCGGCGGCGAGTCCGCGTGGCTGTTCGCGCAGGTGCTGCGCGCGTACCGCCAGCGCTTCCGCGTCGCGCGCTTCGTGGTCGAGCCCTACCAGTACGGCCTCGGCAACCGCGAGGGGCTCGCCTCCGGCGCGTTCTGGTTCTACTGGCGCCTCGGGTTCCGCCCGATCGTGCCGCGCGTTCGCGCGCTCGCCGAGGGCGAGGCCGCGAAGATGGTCGCCGACGCAAGCTACCGCGCGTCGATCGCGACGCTCCGCCGCTTCACGGCGAGCGATGTCGCGCTCGACCTCGTGGACGGGGCCGCGCCGCCCGATCCCTCGGACCTCGCCGAGGTTGCATCGCGGTGGATCGCGCGGCGGGGGCATGGCGATGCCGCGCGCGCCGAGCGTGCGGCGCTTTCGATCGCGGCGCGCCTGATCGGCCGGAAACCGCCTCGCGACGGGCTCGAGCGCGACGCATGGCGCGCGTGGGCGCCGCTCGTCGCGCAACTGCCGCAGATCGCGACATGGCCGCGCGTCTCGCGCCTCGGCGTCGCGGCGATCCTTCGCGCCAAGTCGCGCGACGAATTCGCGTTCCAGCGCGCGCTGGCAGCGCATCGGCGCCTCGCCGACGCGCTCGCAGGGCTCGCGCGTTTGATAAGATAGCGTCGTCGCCACGGTCCGCGCACGCGGACGAACGCGCAGCTCGCCTCATGCCTCGCACAGAACGCCGCCGCACGCGCCCCTGGCGCGTCCTCGACTCGCCGATCCACGGACGCGGCGTCTTCGCCGCCCGGACCATCCGCAGGGGCGAGACGATCATCGAGTACCGCGGCCGCCGCACGACCTGGGACGAGGCCAGCGAGACCGACGGCGAGGACGACGACCCGTACCACACGTTCCTGTTCTCGCTCGACGACGGCCGCGTGATCGACGCGGGCGTGCGCGGCAACGCGGCGCGCTACATCAACCACTCGTGCGCGCCGAACTGCGAGACCTACGAGGACGACGACGGCCGCGTCTACATCGCCGCGCGGCGCACGATCCGCGCCGGCGAGGAGCTCTCGTACGACTACCGCCTCGAGGTCGACGGCAAGGTCGGCTCGAGGCTCAGGCGCGCCTACCGGTGCCGCTGCGGCGCCCCACGCTGCCGCGGCACGATGCTGTCCCGCGCCCGCTAGCGCCGCCACGCGCCGATAACCGCGCTCGATCGCGCCGATAATCATAATCAAATTGAATCGAGCGTGGTCTTCCCATAATATCTTCACGTAGCGCAGCTTTCCTGCGCAACCCGCACGAGGAGATCCAGATGAAGACTGTCGGCCAGAAGCTCGAGGCGTTCAATGTCGTGGGCGTGAAGCCCGGGTTCAACCATCACGAGGAGCAAGGCGTATCCGCGTTCGAGGCGCTCACCGAGAAGTCGTTCCCGGGCAAGTGGAAGGTCGTGTACTTCTACCCGAAGGACTTCACGTTCGTGTGCCCGACCGAAATCGTCGGCTTCGCCAAGCTCGCGCAGGACTTCGCCGACCGCGACGCGGTGGTGCTCGGCGGCTCGACCGACAACGAGTTCGCGAAGCTCGGCTGGCGCCGCGACCACAAGGACCTCGCGAGCCTCAACCACTGGCAGTTCGCCGACGTCCAGGGCTCGCTCGTCGACCAGCTCGGCGTGCGCGACCCGCAGGAAGGCGTGGCGCTCCGCGCGACGTTCGTCATCGATCCGGACAACGTGATCCAGCACGTGTCGGTCAACAACCTGAACGTCGGCCGCAACCCGGACGAGATCCTGCGCGTGCTCGACGGCCTGCAAACCGACGAGCTGTGCCCGTGCAACCGCAAGGTTGGCGGCGGCACGATCTGACGGAGGGCGAGGCGATGACGCTCAACGACGTCAAGGCAGCCCTGCCCGACTGGGCCAAGGACATCCGCCTCAACCTCGACGCGACGATCGCCCGCTCGAGCCTGGAGCCCAGGCTCGCCGCGGGGGCGGCGCTGGCGGCGGCCTATGCCGCGCGGTCGCCGGCGCTGGTCGCGGCGTTCCGCGACCCGACGTTCCTCGACCCGCAGCACGCTTCAGGCGCGCTGACCGCCGCGGCGCTGATGGGGATGAACAACGTCTGGTACCCGTTCGTCGAGATGGCCGGCGACGAGGCGCTGAAGACGATGCGCGCCGAGCTCAGGATGAACGCCTACGCGACCCACGGCGGCGTCGACAAGCTCGCGTTCGAGCTCTATGCGCTCTCCGCGTCGATCGTCGGAAAGTGCGAGTTCTGCGTGCGCTCGCACGCCAAGCTCCTGGCCGAGGCCGGCCTGACGACGCAGCAGCTCCGCGACGTCGGCCGCATCGCCGCGTCCGTCACCGCGGCGGCAATGGCGCTGGCGGTGGTCGAGGAGCCCGCGGCGGTC
>DATBSV010000298.1:0-5415 GCA_036559685.1 Casimicrobiaceae bacterium | reverse complement strand
TGGGCACCGCCTCGACGATGGCGTCGATGGTCGAGGCGCTCGGCATGGGCCTGCCGGCGAACGCGGCCATCCCGGCGGTCGATTCACGCCGCAAGGTGCTGTGCCGCATGGCGGGCCGCCGCATCGTCGAGATGGTTCGCGAGGACCTGCGCATGTCGCGGATCCTCACCAAGGAAGCGTTCGAGAACGCGATCATGGTGAACGGCGCGATCGGCGGCTCGACCAACGCGGTCGTGCACCTGCTCGCGATCGCGGGACGCATCGGCGTCAAGCTCACGCTCGACGATTGGGACCGGCTCGGCCGCGAGATCCCGTGCCTCGTCAACCTGATGCCGTCGGGCAAGTTCCTGATGGAGGACTTCTACTACGCGGGCGGCCTTCCGGTCGTCATCCGCGCAATAGGCAAGTTCCTGCATAAAAAGGCGCTGACCGTCAACGGACGCACGCTGTGGGAGAACAGCAAGGACGCGGTCAACTACAACGAGCAGGTCGTCACGCCGATCGCCAAGCCGTTCAAGCCGCAAGGCGGCATCGTGGTGGTGCGCGGCAACCTCGCGCCCGACGGCGCGGTGCTGAAGCCGTCCGCGGCGACGCCGAAGCTGATGCGCCACAAGGCGCGCGCGGTCGTGTTCAAGGACATCGAGGACCTGCACAAGCGCATCGACGATCCCAAGCTCGACGTGCGCGAGGACGACATCCTCGTGCTGCAGAACTGCGGCCCGAAGGGCTACCCGGGGTTCCCGGAAGTGGGCAACTTCGCGCTGCCGCAGAAGCTCCTGAAAAAAGGCGTGACCGACATGGTGCGCATTTCCGACGCACGCATGTCGGGCACCGCGTACGGCACGGTCGTGCTGCACACTTCGCCCGAGGCCGCGGTCGGCGGCCCGCTCGCGCTCGTCCAGACCGGCGACGTGATCGAGCTCGACGTCGCGAAGCGCCGTCTCGTGCTGCACGTCGACGACGACGAGCTGGCGCGGCGACGACGCAAGTGGAAGGCGCCGAAGCCGCACTCGGACCGCGGCTGGGTCAAGCTCTATTGCGACACCGTGCAGCAGGCCGACAAGGGCGTCGACCTCGACTTCCTGGTCGGCGGCTCCGGCGCGGGGGTCGGGAGGCCCAGTCATTAGCGGCGTCGCTGCGTCGGCGAGGGGCCCCGCAGTAGCGGGGATCGACGACGCGCGTTTGCGATCGCCGCTGCGGCCGACTCGATGACGAACGCGGTCGCGCAACCGCCCAAGGAGGCCGCCGCCCGCGTGCAGGGCAAGGCGCCGGACTACCTGAATCCGGCGGTCCCGCGCGGCCTCAGGCGCGTCGCGTTGCCGCTCGTCGACGCGACCGACGCCAACCTCGCGGGCTACGGCCGGCTCGTCGACGATCCGTCGCAGGTGCAGGTCGAGATCACGCGCTGGCCGGCGGCCGGCTGGCGGCCGGTCGACGACGACTCGGGCGACCAGGGCGGCACGACCGAAGGCACGTTCCGCTGCGACTGGCGCGGCGACGTGCTCTACGGGCGCAACGAAGCCGTCGGCGGGCATTACGTTCTTGGGTACGCCGACGAGCCGGCGGATGCGCGCGAGGACCACGATCGCGCGCCACGCCGCATGCTGCTTTGGCACGCGAACTACCATCCCGACGGCGGACAGCTGTTCTTCCCGCTCGACGCCCGCCCGTACGTCGTGCCGCTCGCGAAGCCCGGCGACGATGTGCGTCCCGAGGATTTCGTCGCGTTCCGGTTCGACGGCCGCCGCGGCCTCTACATCCACGCGAACGTCTGGCACGAAGGCGTGTTCGCGGTCTCGGGCACGCAGCGCTTCTTCGACCAGCAGGGCGCCGTGCACGCGCGCGTCTCGGTCGACTTCCCGCGCGAGTTCGGTTGCCTGCTCGAGGTCGCGCTGCCTTAGAATCGCGGTCCTCAGGCGCCCCGAGGGTCCGATGCCCGCCGTCCGCTACCTCGTCCACGACGTCGACGCCGTCCTGCCGTTCTACGCGGCGCTGGGGTTCCGCGAGGTCGACCGCTGGGGGCCGCCGTTCGCGATCGTCGAGCGCGACGGGCTCGCACTGTGGCTGGCCGGGCCGGGAACCTCGGCCCAGCGCCCGATGCCGGACGGCGCCAGGCCGGTCCCGGGCGGCTGGAACCGCCTCGTGATCGAGGTCGACGACCTCGACGCGACGATCGCCAGGCTTCGGGACGCCGGCGCCCGCTTCCGCAACGAGCCGATCGCCGGCCCCGGCGGCCGACAGGTGCTCGCCGAGGACCCGTCCGGCAACCCGGTCGAGCTCTTCGAGGCGACCTCGGGCTAGTCATGGCCACCGCCGCCGACCTCGGAGCGCTCCTCGGCCGCGTCGCGATCGGCGACCGTTCGTCGTTCCGCCGCCTGTACGACGCCACCGCCCCGTCTCTGCTTGGTGTCGCGCTACGTATCTTGCGGGACCGGTCGCGCGCCGAGGACGTCGTGCAGGAGGCCTTCGTCAACGTGTGGCACCGGGCGGCGAGCTACCGCGAGGACGCGGGCGCGCCGATGACCTGGCTGACGGCGATCGTGCGCAACCGCGCGCTCGACACGCTGCGCAGCGAGTCGCGCCACGGCGCCGACTCGCTCACCGACGACGAGGACGCGATGCAGGACATCGAGGACGAGCGCCCCGGTCCGATGGGCCTGCTCACGCAGGCCGCAGACGCGCTCGCGATCCGCGCGTGCCTCGAGACGATCGACGGCTCGCAGCGCCAGTGCCTGGCGCTCGCGTACTACCACGGCCTCACGCATTCGGAGATGTCGGCGCATCTGGGCTCCCCGATCGGAAGCGTCAAGGTGTGGCTGCGTCGCGGCCTCGAGAAGATCCGCCGCTGCCTGGAGCGCGTGAAGTGAACTACGACCGCGCCGAGCTCCTCGACCGCCTCGCGGCCGAGTACGTGTTCGGCACGATGAACGGACGGGTGCGACGACGCTTCGACCAGTTGCGCACCCGCCTTCCCGCGGCCGACGCGGCCGCGACCGCTTGGGAAGCGCGCACCGGCCCCCTCGCGCGGTCGGTCCCGCCGGTCGCGCCGTCGCCGGGATTGTGGAACGCGATCGACCGGCGCACCGGCGGTAGCGGCGTCGACGAAGCGCCCGCATCGGCACGCAGCGCCATCGGATGGTGGACGTGGGCGCTGCCGCTCACCGGACTCGCGTTCGGCGTGATCGGCACGATCGCGTTCGTGCGCATGGCGCCGGACGCCCTCGTCCCGATCGACCAGGTCGTGCAGGAACGCGGCACGCTGCCGCAGAGCTACGTCGGCCTTCTCACCGACACGACCGGCGCGGCGACGATCCTCGCGAGCTCGACGCGCCACGGCCGCACGATGTCGATCAAGGTGCTGCGGCCGATCGAGGTGCCGGCCGGCAAGGTGCTGCAGTTGTGGGCGCTGCCGCGCGGCGGCGAGCCGTTCCCGCTCGGCGTCGTGCCGCACGCCGGCAAGGACAGCTTCGAGATGCCCGACACGTCCGAGAAGCTCCTGTCGAACGTGCCGCGGCTCGCGGTCTCGATCCAGGACGCCGCGGCGAAGGCGGGCGATGCGCCCGACGGTTTCATCCTGACGGGCCACTGCGTCAAGCTCTGGTAGCGAATATTCGCGTGCCGCCGGGGCAGGGCCGCTGTCTCCGCCGGCGCCCGTCGATCCGTATCTCCGACACGGGCCCGCATCCGGCCGCCAACGCTACGGAGAACCTTCGATGGACCTTCGCACCTTGCGCTACGCCGTGCTCGCCGGCCTGCCGCTTTTCGCGGGCCTCGCGATCGCGTTCGTGGTGAACTTCGCGCGCTACGCGTTCTGAAAATTCGCCTGCCGCGCGAAGCGCGCCGGCGCATCATTCGACTGCCGTCCTCAGGCAATACGAAAGGAAAGCGCACCATGAAGCACGATGCCCGCGGTATCCCGGTGTCGTCCGGATCCGCCGAAGCGATCGCCCTCTACGAATCGGCGATCGGCCAGCTCCAGTCCTTCGTCGGCGATCCGATCGCCACGATCGACCGCGCGCTCGTCGCGTCGCCGGAGTTCGTCGTCGGCCACGCGTTCAAGGCGCTGGCGCTCGCGACTTTCTCCGAGCGCCAATTCGCGCCGGCGATCGCCGACGCGGTTGCGCTGGCGCGCCGCCACGGCGCGAAAGCCAACGCGCGCGAGCGCGGCCTCGTCGCCGCCGCGCAGCACCTGTCGAACGGCACGTGGAACGACGCGTGCGTCGCGCTCGACGCGGTCCTCGTCGACCATCCGCGCGACGCGCTCGCGCTGCAGGTCGCTCACCTGATGGACTTCTACCGCGGAGACGCGCTGAACCTGCGCAATCGCGTCGCGCGCGTGCTCCCGCACTGGGGCCACGAGGTGCCCGGCTACTCGTACGTGCTCGGCATGTACGCGTTCGGGCTCGAGGAGATGAACCAGTACGAGGAAGCGGAGGAAACGGCGCGCGCCGCGCTCGCGATCCAGCGCCGCGACAGCTGGGCCGTCCACGCGGCCGCGCACGTGATGGAGATGCAGGGCCGCATCGACGAGGGCATCGCATGGCTCGCGTCGCGCGAGCGCGACTGGTCGCCCGACAACGGCCTCGCGGTCCACAACTACTGGCACCTCGCTCTGTTTCACCTCGATCGCGGCGATCACGCGCGCGTGCTCGCGGTGTACGACAGCGCGATCCACGCCGGTCCCGCGCCGACGCTCCTGTCGCTGGTCGACGCGACGGCGCTCCTGTGGCGGCTGAAGCTCGACGGCGCCGACGTCGGCCGTCGTTTCGTGGAGGTCGCGGACGAGTGGGAAGCGAAGCTCGACGGGGAAGGCGGCTTCTACGCGTTCAACGACCTGCACGCGGCGCTCGCGTTCGCGGCGACGGGGCGCGACGCGGCGATCGCGAAGCTCGTGCCGCGCATGCAGCAGGCGGCCGAGGCGCGCGACGCCAACGCCGCGATGACGCGCGACGTGGGCCTGCCGCTCGTCAAGGGCGTGGCCGCGTACGCGCGCGGGCGCTACGACGAGGCGGTCGACGCGATCGCGCCGGTGCGCGACGTCGCGCACCGCTTCGGCGGAAGCCACGCGCAGCGCGACGTGCTGACCCTCACGCTGGTCGACGCGGCGCGACGGGCCGGGCGCACGGCGCTCGCGAAGCACGTGCTGGCCGAGCGGCTGGCCGCCAAGCCCGAGGCGCAGTGGGGCCGGCGCATCCTCGCGCGCATCGACGCGAAGGCGACCGTGGCACACTGACGGGAAGGACGTCCGGCTGAAGCCGGACGCTCTTGTCGCCTGCCATGACCGCCGACCGCTTCCACGGCATCTACCCGATCCTCTACGCGTTCTTCGACGCGGACGGCACGCTCGCGCGCGACGGGATCGTGGCGCAGGTCGAGGCCGCGGTGCGGCACGGCGCGCACGGCGTGGCGGTGCTG
>DATBSV010000297.1:0-12344 GCA_036559685.1 Casimicrobiaceae bacterium | reverse complement strand
CGCAGGGAATCGAGTTGGGACTGCAGGGCGAGGTCACCCCGTGGTGGCACGTCTACGGAGGCTTCGCGCATATCGACGCGGAGGTCACGCAGGCGGTCAGCACCGGCACCGCGGCCAACCCCGCGGCCGTGATCCCCGCGGGCAACAAGCTCGCGCTCAGCCCGGAAAACACCTTTTCACTCTGGAACCGGTTCGACCTGCCCTGCAATTGGGGGGGCGGCATCGGCGTGATCCGCCAATCGGAAGCGTTCGCCTCGATCACCAACGCCGTGCGCCTGCCCGCCTTCACGCGCGTGGACGGCGCCGTGTACTACACCTTCAACGGCGGGCGCAGCCGCCTCGCGCTCAACGTCGAGAACCTCGGCGACCGCGAGTACTACCCCACAGCCGACGGCGACAACAACATCAGCCCCGGGAGCCCGCGCGCCGCACGCCTCACCTACACCCATCGTTTCTAGCGGCGCGTAAAATCGGGGGTCTGAACCGCGCGAGGCCCCGATGAAACCCAACGACATGAAGCCCACGTTCAAGTGGGATGACCCGTTCCTCTTCGAGGACCAGCTCACCGAGGACGAGCGCATGGTGCGCGACAGCGCCCGCGCCTACTGCCAGGAAAAGTTGCTGCCGCGGGTCACCGAGGCGCACCGCCACGAGAAATTCGACCGCGACATCTTCAACGAGATGGGCGAGCTGGGCTTCCTCGGCTCGACCATCGAGGGCTACGGCTGCGCGGGCGTCAACCACGTGAGCTATGGCCTCATCGCGCGCGAGGTCGAGCGCGTCGACTCCGGCTACCGCTCGGGCATGAGCGTGCAGTCCTCGCTGGTGATGCACCCGATCCATGCGTACGGCACCGAGGAGCAGAGGAAGAAGTGGCTGCCGAAGCTCGCCACGGGCGAGTGGATCGGCTGCTTCGGCCTCACCGAGCCGAACCACGGCTCGGACCCCGGCTCGATGGTCACGCGCGCGCGGAGCGTCGACGGTGGCTACCGGCTCTCCGGCAGCAAGATGTGGATCAGCAACTCGCCGATCGCGGACGTGTTCGTCGTGTGGGCGAAGGACGACGACGGCGCGATCCGCGGCTTCGTCCTCGAGAAGGGCATGAAGGGCCTGTCGGCGCCGAAGATCGAGGGCAAGTTCAGCCTGCGCGCGTCGGTCACGGGCGAGGTCGTCATGGACGACGTGCAGGTGCCCGCGTCCGCGCTGCTGCCCAACGTGAAGGGGCTCAAGGGTCCGATGGGCTGCCTCGACAGCGCGCGCTACGGCATCGCCTGGGGCGCACTCGGCGCCGCCGAGGCGTGCTGGCACGCCGCACGCCAGTACACGCTCGACCGCAAGCAGTTCGGCCGCCCGCTCGCCGCCAACCAGCTCGTGCAGCGCAAGCTCGCCGACATGCAGACCGAGATCTCGCTCGGCCTGCAGGGCTGCCTGCGTCTCGGCCGCATGAAGGACGAGGGCACCGCCGCGCCGGAGATCACGTCGATCCTCAAGCGCAACTCGTGCGGCAAGGCGCTCGAGATCGCGCGCACGGCTCGCGACATGCACGGCGGCAACGGCATCGTCGACGAGTTCGACGTGATCCGACACATGCTGAACCTCGAGACCGTCAACACCTACGAGGGGACGCACGACATCCACGCGCTGATCCTCGGCCGCGCGCAGACCGGCATCTCCGCGTTCTAGCCTTGCGAGCGGCCGGTATGGCAGGATTCGCCTGCGGCCGCCGACACACCGCCCGCGCCTTCCTTCCACGACGAGGTCCCCATGGGCAATCGCGACAAGCAGAAGAAGGAACCGAAGAAACCCAAGCAGCCGAAGAAGCCGTAGCGCTTGCCGCCGGCCGCCGCGGCAGCCTTCGCGCGCGACGGCCGGCACCTCGAGGCGAGCGCTAGAATGGCGCGAAGGACCGCGCCATGACCCCGCTCCCGCCCGGCGGCGACGCCGCCTCGTTCGACGAGCCGATCGCGATGCTCGTCGCCTGCCACGTCCGCATGCGCAAGCAGCTGGCGACGCTCACCCGGCTCGAGCGGCACCTGCCCGAGCACGGCTGCGACGCGGACGCGCGCGTCGCGGCGCGCGCGATCCTGCGCTATTTCGACTCGGCCGCCGTGCACCACCACGAGGACGAGGAGGACAGCGTGATGCCGCGGATCCTCGCGCGCGTGCCCGAGGCGCGCGTACTGGCCGCGCGCCTCGCACGCGAGCACGAGTCGCTCGGCGAGCAATGGCGTCGCCTGCGGCCGCTCCTGTCCGGCATCGCGGCCGGCCAGCGCGCCGTGCTGTCCCCCAGGATGGTCCTCGATGTCGCCGCGGCCTACGACGCGCACATCGCGTCCGAGGAGGCCGAGTTCATCCCGCTCGCGTACGACGTGCTTTCCGCGGACGAGCTTCGCGTGATCGGACAGGAGATGGCAGGTCGACGCGGAGTGGCGATTCCCGTCTAGCCGACGCGGTCGACGAAGCGCACCAGCGCTTCGAGCACCGCATTGGGCTGGTCGCGGTGCGGCGAGTGCCGGCAATCCGCGAGGCGCACGAGGTCGACGTCGGGCGCGAGGCTGGCGATGCGCTCGATCTGCGCCATCGTCCCGTACTCGTCGTCCCGGCCCTGGATCGCGAGCACCGGGCAGCGTACCCGCCGCGTTTCGTCCTCGATGTTCCAGGCGCGAAAGTCGGGGTGGAGCCAGATGTCGTTCCAGCCGGTGAAGGCGGCGTCGACGTCGTCGTGATAACGCGAAAGGCGAGAACGCAGGTCGGTCGTTCGCCACGCGACCTTCGCCGCCTCGATGCTCGCGATCGAGACGTCCTCGACCATCACGTGCGGCGCCATCAACACGAGCCCGCCCACCGGGCGCCCCGATACACCCGCGTGAATGAGCGCGATCGACGCGCCGTCGCTGTGACCGAACAGGATCGGGCGCGCGATCCCGAGCGCGTCGAGCAGCGCGGGCAGCACCGTCAACGCCTCGTCGTGCATGTAGCGGACACCGAAGGGGAGCGCGGCAGGCGACGAGCGGCCGTAGCCGGCCCGCGAGTATGCGACGACGTCGCGACCCGCCGCGTGCGCGACGCGGTGCGGGAAGTCCCTCCACATCGCGACCGAGCCCAGCCCCTCGTGGAGCATGACGATCGGCGAGACGGCTTCGCGCCCCACGGCGATACGCTCGACCTCGAGCCGCGCGCCGGCGACAGTCTGGAATGCCATCAGACGCCCAGGTAGGCGGCGAGCGCGCCGGGATCCGCGCGCGCGGTCGCGCTGTCGCAGGCGTAGGCGACCTGCCCCTTGACCAGCACGACGTTGCGGTCGGTGATCGCGGTCACGTGCGCGTAGTTCTTGTCGACGATCACCGTGGCGATGCCGGCGGCGCGGATTTCGCCGACGATGCGCCAGATCTCCTTCGCGATGAGCGGCGCGAGGCCCTCGGTCGCCTCGTCGAGGATCAGGAGCGACGGGTTGGTGCACAGCGCGCGACCGATCGTCAGCATCTGCTGCTCGCCGCCCGACAGCTGCGCGCCGCCGTTCGCGAGCCTCTCGGCGAGGCGCGGGAAGGTCGCGAGCACGCGCTCGACGGTCCAGTCGCGGCGGCCGTCGGGCGCCGGCCGTGCGGCCATCTCGAGGTTCTCGAGCACCGACAGGTTCGGGAAGATGCCGCGCCCCTCGGGCACGTACGCGATCCCGTGCCGCGCGATCCGGTACGTCGGCCAGCCGGTCGTGTCGTGGCCGCGCACGCGCACGGTGCCGCTCCGCGCGACGACGATGCCGAGCATCGTGCGGATCAGCGTTGTCTTGCCCATGCCGTTGCGGCCCATCAGGCCGACGGCTTCGCCCTCGCGAACGGCGAAGTCGACGCCGCGCAGCACGTGGCTCGCCCCGTAGTAGCTGTGCAATCCCGACGCCTCGAGCAGAATGTCTCCCCCCGAAGCGAGCTTTGCTCGCCTCCCCCCGGGGGGCTCGGCGCCCTCGGGGCGGCCCATCGGGCGCTGAACGTCAGCCATCGTCGTGCCCGAGGTAGGCGCGCTGGACTTCCGCGCTCGCACGAATCTGCGCGGGCGGGCCGGACTCGAGCACCTGGCCGTTGACCATCACGGTGATGACGTCGGCGAGCGCGAACACCGCGTCCATGTCGTGCTCGACCAGCAGGATCGCGTGCGTCGAAGCGAGCCGCTCGAGCAGCTCTACCATCCGCGCGGACTCGTCGGCGCCCATGCCGGCGAGCGGCTCGTCGAGCAGGAGCACTTCGGGCTCGGTCGCGAGCACCATCGCGATCTCGAGCTGGCGCTGCTCGCCGTGCGACAGCGCGCCCGCGATGCGCTCGACGCCTTCGGCGAGGCCGGCGAGCTCGAGCCCGCGCAGAGCGCGCGTGCGCGCGTGCGGGTCGCGGCTCGCGTCCGCGAACACGGCCAGCGGTCGGGGATCGCGCGACTGCGCCGCGAGGCGCGCGTTCTCGAGCACGCTGAACGCCGGGAAGATGTTGGTCTTCTGGTAGCTGCGCCCGATGCCGAGCCGCGCGCGGCGGTCCGGCGGGAGTCGCGCGATGTCGGTCCCCTTGAAGCCGATGCTGCCCGCGGACGGCTTCAGGTCGCCCGACAGCAGGTTGATCAGCGTCGACTTGCCGGCACCGTTGGGACCGACCAGCGCATGGAGTTGACCGCGGGCTAGCGCGATCGCAACGTCGTCGCACGCCGCGAGCCCGCCGAAGCGGCGCGTCAACCCGCGCGCCTCGAGGAGGGGTGATCGGTGCTCGTCAACCATCGCCGCTGCCCCCGAACAGGCCGCGGCGGACCCGGCGCACCAGGTGCGTGAGGCCGCCCGGCATGAACAGCACGATCAGAACGATCGCAATGCCGAGCCAAAGCTGCCAGTGGCGCGTGAACGTGCTGAAGAGCTCGTGCAGCAGCGTCAGCGCGAACGCGCCGACGATCGGCCCGTACGGCGTCCCGGCGCCGCCGAGGATCACCATCAGCAGCACGTTGCCGGACTGGTGCCACGACACGATCTCGGGGTTCACGAAGCCCGTCTGCGCCGCGAGCAGGTAGCCGGCGAGCCCCGCGAGCGCGCCGGCGATCGTGAAGGCGGCGAGCTTGTAGAGCGTGACCGGGAATCCGAGCGCGCGCATGCGCTGCTCGTTCGCGCGGATCCCCTGCAGCGCACGCCCGAACGGCGAGCGCAACAGGAGCTGCAGGAACACGAATACCAGCACCAGCAGTGCGAGCACGACGTAGTAGACGTGCACCGGCTTGTCGAGGTCGAACGGCGTGAACCCGAGGATCGACGCATCGGGCTTCACGTTCACGTAGCGACCGTCCGAGCCGCCGCCGATCTTCGTGTCGTGGAACACGAAGTAGAACATCTGCGCGAACGCCAGCGTCACCATGATGAAGTAGATGCCGCGCGTGCGCAGCACGAAGACGCCGACGACGAGCGCGCACAGCGCCGCGATGCCGATCGCGAGCGCCAGCGACGACCACAGTCCCGCGGCGGCCACCTTGGGCGACAGCAGCGCCAGCGTGTACGCGCCGACGCCGAAGTACGCGGCGTGGCCGAAGCTCACGAGGCCCGTCCACCCGACCAGGAGGTCGAGCGAGAGCGCGAAGATCGCCATGATCATGATCTTGGTCGTGAGCTCGACGTAGAACGTCGCGCCCGACATCGGGAACAGCGCGACCAGCGCGAGCGCGCCGACCGGCAGGACGAGCGAGCGCAGCGTTGCGCTACCCACGCCGGAACAGCCCCTCGGGTCGCCACAGCAGGATCGCCGCCATCAGGAGGTAGACGGCGATGCCCGCGTACTCGGGCACGAGCACCTTGCCGAACGTGTCGGCGAGCCCGATCAGCAGCGACGCGACCAGCGCGCCCCACACCGAGCCGATGCCGCCGATCACGACGACGACGAAGCAGATGATCAGCACCTGCTGGCCCATCCCGGGATAGACGGAAGAGACGGGCGCCGCGAGCATCCCGGCGAACGCCGCCAGCGCGACGCCGAGCGCGAACACGATCCGGAACACGAGGCTCACGTTGACGCCGAGCGCGCCGACCATCTCGCGGTTCGACGCGCCCGCGCGGATCGTCATGCCAAGGCGCGTGCGCTGGATCAGCACGTACATGCCGGCCGCGATCGCGAGGCAAACGGCCGACATCACGAGCCGGTAGACCGGATAGGTCATCGTGTCGCCGAGCGCGATGGACCCGCCGAAGAGCGCCGGCACCGTCACCCCGTGCACGTCGTTGCCGACGATGAGACTGCGCAGCTCCTCGAAGATCAGGATCAGGCCGTAGGTCAGGAGCACCTGCTCGAGGTGGTCGCGCTTGTAGAGGTGCGAGAACAGCGCCCACTCGAGGAACAATCCGAGGGCCACCGAGAGCACGACGCCCAGCACCATCGCGACCGCCAGGCTGCCGGTCAGCGACGCCAGCGTGAACGCCATGTACGCGCCGAGCATGTAGAAGCTGCCGTGCGCGAGGTTGATGATCCCCATGATGCCGAAGATCAACGTGAGCCCGCTCGCGACCAGGAAGAGCAGGAGCCCGTACTGGACCGCGTTCAACAGCTGGATTGCGACGATGTCCATCGCCGTGGCGTGCCTCCCCCGTGCCCCCGACAGCAACGGGGCGCGGCGGCGTTTCCGCCCCGCGCCCCGCATTCGAATGAGCCGCGCGTCAGCGCGGCGGCGTCACATCTTGCAACCGGTCGCCGGATCCGCGTAGCCCTTGATCGCGATGCCGATCGACTTGTTCTTGCCGTTGACGACCTGGCGCAGGTAGTAGTCCTGCACCGGGTTGTTGGCCTTCGACAGCGCGAACGGACCGCGCGGCGAGTCGATCTTCGCCGTCTGCATCGCCTTGATCAGCGCATCGCGCTTCTTGACGTCGCCGCCGACCGCCTTCATGCCCGCGGCGAGCAGCTGGCCGGTGTCGTAGCCCTGCATCGCGTAGACGTCGGGCTCGATGTTGTAGGCCTTCTTGTAGGAGGCGCGGAACGCGTTGTTCTTCGCGTTGTCGAGCTCGTCGGCGTAATGGAGCGTCGTCAGCAAGCCGTCGGCCGCGGCGCCCTGCGCCTCGAGCGTGCCGTCGGTCAGGAAGCCCGGGCCCAGCAGCGGGATCGACTTGCGCAGACCCGCCGCGTCGTAGTCCTTGACGAGCTTCACCGCGCCGCCACCCGCGAAGAACACGTAGACCGCGTCCGGCTTGAGCGCCGCGATCTCGGTCAGGAACGGCTGGAACTCGACGTTCGGGAACGGGAGCGACAGCTCCTTGACGACCTTGCCGCCACCCTTCTCGAAAGCCTCCTTGAACCCGCTCACCGACTGGTCGCCGGCCGCGTACTTCCACGCCAGCGTGACCACCGTCTTGTACCCGCGGTCGGCCGCGACCTTGCCCATCGCGTAGCCGGCCGCCGAGTTCGCGAACGACGTGCGGATGATGTTCGGCGCGCAGAGCGGTCCGGTGATCGAGTCCTCGCCCGCGTTCGGGATCAGCAGCAGCGCGTTGTTGTCCTTCGCCGCCTTCGCCATCGCCATCGCGACGCCCGAATGCACGGTGCCGACGATCACGTCGACGTTGTCGCGCTTGATGAGCTTGTTGACGTTCTCGGGCGCCTTCGACGGGTCGGATTCGTCGTCGACCGTGAAGTACTCGAAGTCGCGGCCGCCGAGCTTGCCGCCCTGCTCGGCGATCGCGAGCTTGAAGCCGTTGGTGATCGCGTTGCCGAGCGCGGCGAACGTGCCCGTGTACGGCAGCATCATGCCGACCTTGATCTTCTCCTGCGCGAGCGCCGGCGACGCGGCGAGCGCGAGCGCCACCGCGGCGGCAAGCGCGCGCAGGGCGTTTCGTCGTTGGTTCATGAACTCCTCCTCGTGGATCGCACGCCGCGATGGAAAGCAGCGACGCGGGTCAGTTCAGCCTCGCCCGCAACTTGAACCGCTGGATCTTCCCGGTCGCCGTCTTCGGCAGCTCGTCCAGGAACTCGACCCAGCGCGGGAACTTGTAGGGCGCCAAGTGCAATTTAACATGCTGGCGCAACTCCTCCGCCAGCGCATCGCTCCGTTGCCGGCCCGGCTTCAGCACGACGTACGCCATCGGCTTGACCAGCCCGTCCGCATCGGGGCGGCCGATCACCGCCGCCTCGAGGACCGCCTCGTGCGCACCCAGCGCCGACTCGACCTCGACCGGCGACACGTAGATCCCGCCGACCTTCAGCATGTCGTCGGTGCGCCCCGAATAGACGTAGCGTCCGTCGGCGGGGTCGACCCGGTACTTGTCGCCGCTCTTCATCCATGGGCCCTGGAACGTCGCGAGGGTCTTGGCGCGGTTGTTCCAGTAGCCGATCGCGGCGGTCGGCCCCTTGACCTGGAGCTCGCCGATCTCGCCGGGCGGCACGGACCCGCCGTCGTCGTCGACGATGCGAAGCTCGTAGCCGGGCACCGGCCGGCCGCTCGTGCCGTAGCGCAGGTCGCCCGCGCGGTTCGACAGGTACACGTGCAGCATCTCGGTCGAGCCCAGGCCGTCGAGCACGTCGACGCCGAAATGCTCGGTGAAGCGCCGGCCGATGTGCTCGGGCAGCGCCTCGCCCGCGGACGTGGCGACGCGCAGCGCGAGCGACTCGCGCTTCGGCAGCGCGCCGCTCGCGAGCATCGCCGCGAACAGCGTCGGCACGCCGTAGAACACGGTCGGGCGGCGCTCGACGAGGCGCTTGAACACCGCGTCGGGCGTGGGCCGCTCGGCCATCAGGATCGCCGTCGCGCCGACCGTCATCGGATAGGTCAGCGCGTTGCCGAGGCCGTACGCGAAGAACAGCTTCGCCGCCGAGAACACGACGTCGTCCTCGCGCACGCCGACGATCGGCACGCCGTGCAGGTAGCCGGTCGTCACGAGGCTCGCGTGCGCATGCATCGTGCCCTTGGGCGCGCCGGTCGAGCCCGACGAGTAGAGCCAGAACGCGACGTCGTCGCGCGTCGTGCCGGCGGGCTCGAGGCGCTCGCTGCCTGTCCCGAGGAGCGCGTCGAAGGCGATCGCGCCGGCGGGCAGCGCGTCGGTCGCGCCCGCGACGATCACGTGCGCTAGCGACGGGACCCTGCCGAGCAGCGGCGCGAACACGGGCAGCAGCGCCGCCGAGACGACGAGCGAGCGCGCGCGGCTGTCGCGCAGCATGTATTCGTAGTCCGCGGTCGTGAGCAGCGTGTTCGCCGCGATCGGCACGACGCCGGCCTTGATCGCGCCGAGGAACGCGGTCGGGAAGTCGATCGTGTCGTGCAGCGCGACCAGCGCGCGCTCCTCCGGACGCATGCCGAGCGCGAGCAGCGCGGAGCCGAAGCGGTCGACGCGGTGCGCGAGCTCGCCGTAGGTCGTCGCGCCGCGGTCGTCGATGAACGCCGTCTTCCCGGCGCGGCCGGCGGCGAGGTTGCGCTCGCAGAGATCGTGCGCGGCGTTGTACACGCGCGGGATGTCGATGCGCGGCGGCGCGGAGCCGAAGTCGGCGGACGACAGGCCGGGCATCGTCATGGGCGATGCACTTTAGGTCCGGTAATCTCCCCAGTCAAGCACTATGGGACATGTTTAACAAGTTAATGATTTTGCGGTGCAATATTGCCATCTGCGTGACAGATTGAAGACCGGACATGGTCGCAGCCTCATCAAGCCATGCACTAAAGTGCTTGCCTCGGCACAATGCTGCGCTATAGTGTCGCGATGCCGGCCGCCCTCCCCGCCGACGAGCGCCGCGAGTTCGACGACGACACTGTCGCGTTCCTGACCGACCTCGGCCGGCGCGTCCGCGAGCGTCGCGAGCGCCGCGGGCAGTCGCGACGCGCGTTGGCCGCCGAAGCGAAGGTCTCGGAGCGCTACCTCGCGCAACTCGAGGCCGGCGACGGCAACGTCTCGATCGCGCTGTTGCGCCGCCTGGCGGTCGCGCTCGGCGCGACGCTGCCCGAGCTGCTCGGCGACGACGCGCCGGAGCAACGCATGGTGCGTCGCTTCCTCGCCGAGCTTCCGCCGCATCGTCTCGAGGATGCGCTGCTGCACATGCTGCGCGAATACGGGCGCGACGATGCCGCGCGGCGCGCGCGCATCGCCCTGGTCGGCCTGCGCGGCGCCGGCAAGACGACGCTGGGCGACGCGCTCGCGCGCGAGCTGCACTTCCCGTTCATCGAGCTCGACCGGGAGATCGAGCGCGAGGCCGGCGTCGGCCTCGCCGAGCTGTTCATGCTCTACGGGCAGGCCGGCTACCGGCGCATCGAGCGCGGCTGCCTCGAGCGCCTGCTCGACACGCACGACCGCTTCGTCGTCGCCGTCGGCGGCGGCATCGTCTCCGAGCCCGACACCTATCACCTCCTGCTCGACCGCTGCTACACCGTTTGGGTCAAGGCGGCGCCCGACGAGCACATGGGGCGCGTCGTCGCCCAGGGCGACTTGCGGCCGATGGAGGGCCACGCCGAAGCGATGGCGGACCTGAAGCGCATCCTCGCCGCGCGCGAGCCGCTCTACCGCAAGGCCGACGCGGTCGTCGACACCTCAGGCGCTGACCCGGCGCACTCGCTCGCCGAACTGCGGGAGCTCGCGACGCGATGAGTGCGCTGGTCACGTTCGATGCGCATCCGGACCGCTACCGGCACTGGAAGCTGTCGGTCGACGGCGAGGTCGCGACGCTCGCGATGAGCGTCGACGAGGACGGGGGCCTCAAGCCCGGCTACAAGCTCAAGCTCAACAGCTACGACCTCGGCGTCGACATCGAGCTGCACGACGCGCTGCAGCGGCTGCGCTTCGAGCACCCCCGCGTGCGCACGGTCGTCGTCACGAGCGCGCGCGATCGGGTGTTCTGCTCGGGCGCGAACATCTTCATGCTGGGGCTTTCGTCGCACGCGTGGAAGGTGAACTTCTGCAAGTTCACCAACGAGACGCGCAACGGGATCGAGGACGCGAGCCGCCATTCGGGCCTCAAGTTCGTCGCGGCGCTCAACGGCACGACCGCCGGCGGCGGCTACGAGCTCGCGCTCGCGTGCGACGAGATCCTGCTCGTCGACGACCGCAGCTCGGCGGTCAGCCTGCCCGAGGTGCCGCTCCTCGGCGTGCTGCCGGGCACCGGCGGGTTGACCCGCCTCACCGACAAGCGCCGCGTGCGCCGCGACCACGCGGACGTTTTCTGCACGCTGGTCGAGGGCGTGCGCGCGCCGCGCGCGAAGGAATGGCGCCTGATCGACGACCACGCGAAGCCGCAGCAGTTCGCCGAGCTGGTGCGAAAGCGCGCGCAGGCGCTCGCCGCGACCAGCAGCCGGCCCGCCGTTGCGCAAGGCGTGACGTTGCCGCCGCTCGACCGCACGATCGACGAAGGCGGCTACCGCTACCCGACCGTCGACGTCCGCTTCGATCGCGCGGCGCGCAGCGCCACGATCACGGTCAAGGCGCCCGCGCAGGACGAGCCCGGCGACCTCGACGCGATCGTCGCGCGCGGCGCCGCGTGGTGGCCGCTCGCGATGGCGCGCGATCTCGACGACGCGATCCTGTTGCTCAGGCAGAACGAGCTCGAGCTCGGCACCTGGATCCTGAAGACCGAAGGCGACGCGGCGCGCGTGCTCGCCTGCGACGCGGCGCTGGCGAAGCATGCCGATCAATGGTTCGTGCGCGAGACGATCGGGATGCTCCGCCGCACGCTCGCGCGGCTCGACGTCACGTCGCGGTCGCTCTACGCGCTGGTCGAGCCGGGCTCGTGCTTCGCCGGAACGCTCGCCGAGCTCGCGTTCGCCGCCGACCGCGCTTACATGCTCGCGCGTCCCGACGACGCCGCGCGCGCGCCGACGCTCGCGCTGGACGCGGCGAATTTCGGACGCTACCCGATGGCGAACGGCCGCCCGCGCCTTCGCGCGCGCTTCTACGACGAGGACGCGCCGCTCGCCGCCGCGCGTGCGGCGATCGGCGAGGCGCTCGCGGCCGCTCGCGCGCTCGAGCTCGGGCTCGTCACCGCCGCGCCCGACGAGCTCGATTGGGACGACGAGGTGAGGATCGCATTGGAAGAGCGCGCGAGCCTGTCGCCCGACGCGCTGACCGGCCTCGAGGCGAACCTGCGCTTCGGGCCGGGCGAAACGACCGAGACGCGCGTGTTCGGCCGGCTCTCGGCCTGGCAGAACTGGATCTTCAACCGCCCGAACGCGACCGGCGAGGCCGGCGCGCTCAAGGTGTTCGGCACCGGAACCAAGGCGCGCTTCGACCGCGGGCGCGTGTAGACCGAGGCGACGATGATCGACTACGGAGAGAAGATTCCGAACAACGTCGGCCTCGCCGACAACCGCACGCTGCAGCGCGCGCTGGAGCACTGGCAGCCGGCGTTCCGCGCGTGGTGGTCCGACATGGGGCC
>DATBSV010000296.1:0-7146 GCA_036559685.1 Casimicrobiaceae bacterium | reverse complement strand
CACGAGCTGTCCGCTGCCGCCGAAGCAGAACGTGCTCGCGCCGCGCATCGACGCGGGCGAGAAGTACCGCGCGCACAAGGGCGGCTAGCTACCGGAGGCTCCGATAGGCGATCGCCTCGGCGACGTGCGCGGTCGCGATCGTGTCGCTGCCGTCCAGATCGGCGATCGTGCGCGCGACCTTCAGGATCGCGTGATAGGCACGCGCCGAGAGCGACAGGCGCGTGATCGCGCGTACCACCAGCTCCCGGCCGGTCGCGCACGGTGTGCAATGACGCGCGACCTCGCCAACCGGTAGTCGCGCATTGAGCGCGCCCTGCCGCAGCTGCTGGCGCTGGCGCGCGGCGAAGACGCGCGTGCGCACCTCCCGCGAACGCATTTCGCTGTCGGGCGCCGATGCCATCTCGCTCGCCGGCAACGCCGGCACATCGATCGCGAGGTCGATGCGGTCGAGCAGGGGCCCCGAGATTCGCGCGCGGTAGGTGGCCACGCGATCGGGCGTGCAGCGGCAGCGGCCGCTCGCGTGGCCCAGCCAGCCGCACGGGCAGGGATTCATCGCGGCGAGCAGCTGGAACTGCGCCGGGAACGTGCTTTGACGCGCCGCGCGCGAGATCTGCACGACGCCCGACTCCATCGGCTCCCGCAACACCTCGAGCACGTGGCGCTGCCACTCCGGCAGCTCGTCGAGGAATAGCACGCCGCGGTGCGCGAGCGAGATCTCGCCGGGGCGCGGCGGGCTGCCGCCGCCTACGATCGCCGCGGCGCTCGCCGTGTGGTGCGGCGCGCGGAACGGACGGTCGCGCCACCGCGACGCGTCGAAACGCGCGGCGACCGACGCGATCGCCGCGACCTCGAGCGCCTCGTCCTCGTCGAGCGGTGGCAGCAGCGACGGGAGCCGCTGCGCGAGCATCGACTTGCCTGCGCCGGGCGGGCCGCACATCAATAGCGCATGGCCGCCGGCCGCGGCGACCTCGAGCGCTCGCTTCGCCTGGTGCTGGCCGTGCACGTCCGCGAGGTCCGCCGTCGACGCGCGAGACGATGCCATGGGCGCGGCCTCGAGCCTCGGCAGCGGCGCGGCGCCCGAGAGGTGCGCGCACACGTCGAGCAACGTGCGCGCGGGATGCACGGCGGCATCGGGCACCAGCGCCGCCTCCGCCGCGCTCGCGTGCGGCAGCACGAACGCGCGGCCGTCGTGGCGCGCCGAGAGCACCATCGCGAGCGCGCCACGCACGGCGCGCAGTTCGCCGGTCAGCGCGAGCTCGCCGGCGAACTCGTGACGGTCGAGCGCAGCCGCGGCGACCTGGCCGCTCGCGACCAGGATGCCGACCGCGATCGGCAGGTCGAAGCGGCCCGATTCCTTGGGCAGGTCGGCGGGCGCCAGGTTGACGGTGATGCGCCGCGCGGGGAACTCGAAGTTCGCGTTCTGCAGCGCGGCGCGCACGCGGTCGCGCGCCTCGCGCACCTCGGTCTCGGGCAGGCCCACGAGATTCACGCCCGGCAGGCCGCCAGCGAGATGCACCTCGACGCTGACCGGCGGCGCGGCGAGCCCGGCGAGCGCGCGGCTGCGCACGACGGCGACACCCATGCGCGGGATGCTCGCGCGCCATCCCTGCTCGTCGCCATCGGCAAGATGGCCGAGGCATACTCGCAACGCCATGCCGCCGACCTTCCTGTTCACCGACATCGAGGGGAGCACGGCATTGTGGGAGCGCGCGCCCGACGCGATGAAGGACGCGCTGGCGCGCCACGATCGCTGGATGCGCGAGGCGATCGCGACGAGCGGCGGCCGCCTGGTCAAGACGACCGGCGACGGCGTGATGGCGGTGTTCGACGCACCGCGCGACGCGCTTCGCGCGAGCGTCGACGCGCAGCGCCGCCTCCAGGATCCCGCGTCCGGGGACGCGCTCGCGCTCAACGTGCGCATGGGGTTGCACTCCGGCGACGCCGACGAGCGCGACGGCGACTACTTCGGCGCCGCGCCGACGCGCGCCGCGCGCATCATGGCGGCCGCCTACGGCGGCCAGGTGCTCGTCTCGTCGGCGACGGCAGAACTGCTTCGCGCGGACGGTCTTGACGGCATCGCGCTTCGCGAACTCGGCGAGCATCGTCTCAAGGGGCTCGCGGTTTCCGAGCGGTTGGCCCAGGTCGTCGCTGCGGGCCTGCGCGTCGACTTCCCGCCGCTCGCGTCGCAGGCCGGCCACAGCCTGCCGGCCGAGCGCGACGCGTTCGTCGGCCGTCGCGATGTACTCGAGCACTTGCGCGCGCGCTACGACGCGGGCGCGCGCCTCGTGTCCGTGCTCGCGATCGGCGGCGCGGGCAAGACGCGCATCGTCACGCACTACGGCTGGAACGCGCTCGGTGACCATCCCGGCGGCGTGTGGTTCTGCGACCTCACGCAGGCGCGGACCCCCGACGGCATCGTGCACGCGGTCGCGCAAGGGCTCGACGTCGCGCTCGGCAAGGAGGATCCGCTCGCGCAGCTCGGCCACGCGATCGCCGGACGCGGGCGCTGCCTCGTGATCCTCGACAACTTCGAGCAGGTCGCGCGGCATGCCGCAGGCACCCTCGGCGCGTGGCTCGATCGCGCGCACGCGGCGCGGTTCCTCGTCGCGACGCGCGAATCGCTCGGGCTGCCGGGCGAGCAGGTTGTCGTCGTCCCCCCGCTCGACCGAAGCGAGGCGATCGAGCTCTTCCGGCGCCGCGCGCACGCCGTCCAGTCGGCGCGGACCCTGGGCGCCGACGACGAGGACGCGCTGGCGCGCCTGGTCGACATGCTCGACGGGCTGCCGCTCGCCATCGAACTCGCGGCCGCGCGCATCGGCGTGATGTCGCCGCGCACGATGCTCGGACGCATGTCCGAGCGGTTCAAGCTGCTCGCGTCTTCGCGCGGGCGCACCGATCGGCAGGCGGCGCTCCGCGCGACATTCGACTGGTCGTGGGATCTCCTGACGCCCGCCGAGAAGTCCGCGCTCGCGCAGCTGTCGGTGTTCGAGGGAGGATTCACGCTCGACGCCGCGGAGGCCGTCGTCGACGTCGCGACGCTGGACGACGCGCCGTGGCCCGCCGACCTCGTGCAGTCCTTGCTGCACAAGTCGCTCGTGCGCAAGGTCGACGACGACCGCTTCGACCTCCTGGTCAGCGTGCGCGAATATGCGGCCGGGCAGCTGGTCGCCCTCGGCGGCGCGGCAGCGAAGACCGGTGCGGAGCAGCGCCACGGCGCGTACTACGCGGCGCTCGACGAGCGCGCGATCGTCGATGGCCAAAGCGTCGAGCTCGACAACCTCGTCGCGGCCTGCCGGCGAGCGGTCGCGCGCGGCGATGGGGACATCGCAGTCGGGACGCTTGCCTGCTCGTGGGCCGCGCTCGCATCGCGCGGACCCTATCGCGTGGCGGTCGATCTCGCGGCCCAGGTGCGCGGGATCACCGCCGACGCGACCGCCTTGCGCGCCCGCGTCGGTGTCATCGCGGGCGACGCGTTGATCGCGTCGGGCGCTTCAGCCAACGCACGGGAGACTCTCGAGGCCGCGCTCGCGGATGCTCGCGCCGCGGGCGATCGCCGCAGCGAAGTCGAAGCGCTGACGCACCTCGGACGCCCGCAGGTCCAGGCGCTGCGAACGCAAGCCGTCACGGTTCTCGACGAGGCGCTCGCGCTCGCGCACGGCGACCTCGAGCAGCAGAGCCGCATCCTGCAGTACCTCGGCCAGCACGCCCATTACTCCGGAGCGTCGGACACCGGTCGCGCGCGGCTCGGCGCCGCGCTCGACCTTGCGCGCCGGCTCGGCAACCGGAGGCACGAAGGTCGCATCCTCTGCGACCTGGGCGTGCTTTGTGCCGATGCAGGCCCCATGGGGGACGCCCATGCGTTCTACCAGGGCGCGCTCGAGGCGGCGCGCGCGACCGACGATCGAAGCAACGTGTCCCTGGTGCTCTCGAACCTGGGCCTTCTCCTCCAGTTGGAAGGGCGCTACGACGAGGCGGTCGAACCTCTCGACGCGGCGCTTGCGCTCTGCCGGGAAGCCGGATATGTCCGCGTCGAACCGGTCATCCTGTGCAACATGGGCATCGTGTGCGACAAGCGCGGCGAGCCGGAGCAGGCGCGCCGCCACTACGAGGCGGCGCTCGAAATCACGCGCGCGAACGGACACCGTCGAACCGAGGGCCAGGTACTGGGCTATCTGGGCGCGTTGCACGCGCGCCTTGGCGAAACAGGCGCCGCGCGCGAATGCCTGGATCGCGCGACCGAGGCGCTCGAAGCCGTCGACGATGCGATGAGCCTCGGCATCGTCCACTGCCTGCGCGCGGAAGCCGAGCATCGCGCGGGCCGTTCCGAAGCGGCGCGCGCCGCGCTCCGCGAAGCCGAAGCCGCCGCGGCGGCCATCGGCACCGGCGAGCAGTCGGAGTTCGGCCTCGAGCTCGCGCGCGTGCGCGCGCTGATCGGCTAGGGCGACGAAGCCCGCTTCGCCTCGAGCTCGGCGACCTTGCGCTCGAGCTCGTCGAGCTTCTCGCGCGTGCGCGCGAGCACCTTCGCCTGCACGTCGAACTCGGCGCGCGGAACGACGTCGAGCTTCGCGAGCCCGCTCGCCAGCAGCGCCTTCACGTTCTTCTCGAGGTCCTTCGCGGGAGAGGCCTCGAGCGCGCGGCCGATGCGCTTCGCAAGCTCGTCGAGCGATTGCGCATTGATCATCGGCCGAGTCTAGCAAAAGCTCCCCGGCGGGGAACGCCGCACCGGCACGGTGCCGCGGCGCCCAGTCACGCACCGAACCAGTGCATCGGCACCAGCCTCAAGCGCGGGCATCGCCCGAAAAATGCTAGCTAACCCATTGATTATGCGTAAATTGTTGCGGTGGCACACGAAATGCTGACGGGTTGACCGGAAGCACACCCCGTCCACCCGAGGAATTGCTCATGAAGCGCACCATCCCGTTTGCCGCCGCCCTGACGCTGGCGTCGTCGATCGCCTACGCCCAGGCCCCGGCGCCCGCCGCGCCGCCCACGCCCGACTGGACCGTCACCGCGAACGTCCTGCTCGGCAGCGAATACATCTTCCGCGGCATCGCGCAGACCGGCGGCAAGCCGACCGTGCAAGGCGGCTTCGACGTCGCGCACAGCGGCGGCTTCTACGCCGGCACGTGGGCGTCGAACATCAGCTGGCTCGAGGACTTCGGCGCGTACAACCGCAGCTCGATGGAGTGGGACTTCTACGGCGGCTTCAAGAAGAACTTCGGCGACTCCGACTGGTTCTGGGACGTCGGCACGCTCTACTACTACTACCCCGGCTCGAAGAACCCCGGCATCGTCTCGGCCGACACGTGGGAGCTCTACGGGGCGATCGGCTGGAAGTGGGCGAGCGTCAAGGTCAGCTACAGCCTCGACGATTACTTCGGCCTGCGCCCGAACGGCCAGAAGACCGACGGCACGCTGTACATCGACCTCTCCGCCACCTACCCGGTCGGCGAGACCGGCTTCGCGCTGATCGGCCACTACGGCTACCTCGACGTCAAGCACGACCTGTCCGGTGACGCCGAGCTCTCGTACTCGGACTGGAAGCTCGGCGCGAGCTACACGATCCCCGACGGCGTGCTCAAGGGCCTCGAGCTCGGCGCGTACTACACGGGCAACAACGCGAAGTCGCTGCCGTACACCGACCTCACCAACTACGACACGTCGAAGGACCGCGGCGTCTTCTACGTCAAGAAGACGTTCTGACGCGTCCACGGGAGCAAGCGATGAAGCTCGTCACCGCCATCATCAAGCCGTTCAAGCTCGACGAGGTCCGCGAGGCCTTGTCGGGCATCGGCGTCCAGGGAATCACCGTCACCGAGGTCAAGGGCTTCGGCCGCCAGAAGGGCCACACCGAGCTCTACCGCGGTGCGGAGTACGTCGTCGACTTCCTGCCGAAGGTCAAGATCGAGGCAGCCATCCGCGACGATCTCCTCGAGCGAACCATCGAGGCGATCGAAAAGGCCGCCAACACCGGGAAGATCGGCGACGGAAAGATCTTCGTCTTCGACCTTTTGCAGGTCGTGCGCATTCGCACCGGCGAGACCGGCGCGGAAGCGCTGTAAGGGGAACGCCATGAGAAAGCTCGTCACCCTGATCGCGCTTTGCGGCGCGTTCATGTTCGCCGCACCGGCGGTCCTCGCGCAGGACAAGGCCGCAACCCCGGCTGCGGCCACGGCGCCCGCCGCGGCACCTGCCGCCGCTCCCGCTGCCGCGCCCGCGGCGGCACCCGCCGACGCCGCAGCCTCCGCCGCGACGCCCGCGCCGACGCCCAACAAGGGCGACAACGCGTGGATGATCGTCGCGACGCTGCTCGTGATCATGATGTCGATCCCGGGCCTAGCGCTGTTCTACGGCGGCCTCGTGCGCAGCAAGAACGTGCTGTCGGTGCTGATGCAGGTGTTCGTGATCTTCTCGCTGATCGTGATCCTGTGGTCGATCTACGGCTACAGCATCGCGTTCACCGAGAACAACGCGTTCTTCGGCGGCTTCGACCGGCTGTTCCTGTCGGGGATCTTCTCGACGAAGGACGGCGTCGGCACGTTCGCGACCGCCGCCACGTTCAGCAAGGCCACGCCGATCCCCGAGTACCTGTACTTCGCGTTCCAGGCGACGTTCGCCGCGATCACCGTCGGCCTCATCGTCGGCGCGTTCGCGGAGCGCGCGAAGTTCTCGGCCGTGCTGCTGTTCGCGGTCCTGTGGTTCACGTTCGCGTACCTGCCGATCGCGCACATGGTCTGGTTCTGGCCGGGCCCGGATGCGTTCACCGACGCGAAGGCCGCGGAAGCGGCGACCGCGAAGGCCGGCTGGCTGTTCGCGAAGGGCGCGCTCGACTTCGCGGGCGGCACGGTCGTGCACATCAACGCGGGCGTCGCGGGCCTGGTCGGCGCCTACGTGATCGGCAAGCGCATCGGATACGGCAAGGAAGCGATGGCGCCACACAACATGACGATCACGATGATCGGCGCGTCGCTGCTGTGGGTAGGCTGGTTCGGCTTCAACGCCGGGTCCGCGCTCGAAGCGGGCGACATCGCGGCATTGGCGTTCGTCAACACGCTGCTCGCAACCGCCGCGGCGGTGCTCGCGTGGATGGTCGGCGAGTGGATGGGCAAGGGCGAGCCTTCGATGCTCGGCGCCGCGTCCGGCGCG
>DATBSV010000295.1:0-10228 GCA_036559685.1 Casimicrobiaceae bacterium | reverse complement strand
CTCGAGAACACGATGACCGCCGGCATCGTCAGCGCGAAGGGGCGCGACCTGCCGCAGGAGAACCTGGTCCCGTTCATCCAGACCGACGTCGCGATCAACCCGGGCAACTCGGGCGGCCCGCTGTTCAACCTGCGCGGCGAGGTGATCGGCATCAACTCGATGATCTTCTCGCGCACGGGCGGCTACATGGGCCTCGCGTTCGCGATCCCGATCGACATCGCGATGAACACGGTCAACCAGCTCCGGGACAAGGGCCGGGTGACGCGCGGCCGCATCGGCGTGACGATCCAGGAAGTGTCCAAGGAGGCGGCCGAGGCGTTCGGCCTCAAGGCGCCGATGGGCGCGCTGGTCAACTCGGTCGAGAAGGGCGGTCCGGCCGAGAAGGCGGGTGTCGAGGCCGGCGACATCATCCTGAAGGCCGACAACCGCGACGTGAAGAACAGCAACGACCTGCCGCGCATCATCACGGCGGTCGCGCCGGGCAAGGCGGTGCGGCTCACCGTGTGGCGCAAGGGCGCGCAGCGCGACTTTTCGGTGACCGTGGCCGAGCTCAAGGAAGACCAGGTGCAGGCGCGCACGCGCCCGACGCCGGCCCCGAAGGAAAAGGGCAAGCCCAACCGCATGGGCCTCGTGCTGTCGGACCTGACGGCCGAGCAGAAGAAAGAGGCGGAGGTTGCGTCGGGCGTGCTGGTCGAGGACGTCGCGGGGGGCGTCCGCGGCAACGTGCAGCCCGGCGACGTGATCCTCGAGATCGTCAGCAAGGGGACGGCCAGCGAGGCGAAGAGCGCCGCGCAGGTCAACGACTTCCTCGGCAAGCTCGAGAAGGGCGCCGCCGTGACGCTGAGGCTCAAACGCGGCGACAACCAGTTCTACGCGACGGTGCGCCTGCTCAACGGCGACAACTGAGCCGAAACCGGGACCGGACTTCCATCCGGCCCCGGTCCTGGGTTGATGCTCGTCAGCCGGCCATGACGGCCGGTTCCTTCATCCCGAAGCCGATCCACAGCGTCACCGCGGCGATGACGAGGTGGAGCCACATGTCGGCGGCGTTGTGCGCGATGATGCCGAGCAGCGGCTGCTCGCCGGAGAAGAAGCCGAGCACGGCCACGAGCGCGTAGACCACGCCGAAGATCTTGAAGAACATCGACATGTTCGCGGGGCTCGCGAGAGCGATCGCGAGCGCGATCACGCCGGTCAGGATGTGCACGAGGTTGTGCGCGCCGTTGACCGCGAACACGCCGAGCAGCTTGCCCTCCGGCGTGAGCGCGGGAACGTAGCCGGCAAGCCCGACGAGCACGAAAATCACGCCGAACGCGAGCCCGATCTTTTTGAGCATGGGGGATCTCCTCCTGACGATGGGTGGTTCGCCAATGGCGTCCCGGCCAGGGAGCCGGACCGCCCGGACGCGGGTAGGCGTCCGCCGCGTATCGTGGGCGCGTCGGGCGCTCGATGCAACACTTTGGTGCGTCCGGGTCGACCCGTGAAGGCACTCACGCTGCTGACGCGCGCGTACTGCCACCTGTGCGACGAGATGCGCGACGCGCTGGCGCCGCTCGCCGCCGCGCACGGCGCCACGATCGTCGAGCGCGACGTCGACGCGGACCCCGCACTCGAGGCGCGCTACGGCGACCTGGTGCCGGTCCTTTTCGCCGGCGCCCCCGAGCTTGGCCGCGAGATCTGCCACTACGTGCTCGACCGCGACCGGGCGCTTGCCGCGCTGCGCGAGTAGCCGCTGGCGGGCCGGACGGAAATCCGATAAAATTCAACGTTTTCCCGCACCGCAGCGCCCCTGGCTGCGCGGCCGCCACCCGTTTGGCGGCCCCCATCCCGTGAAGCCGATCCGCAACTTCTCGATCATCGCGCACATCGACCACGGCAAGTCGACGCTCGCCGACCGCTTCATCCAGCGCTGCGGCGGGCTCGCCGACCGCGAGATGGAAGCCCAGGTGCTCGACTCGATGGACCTCGAGCGCGAGCGCGGCATCACGATCAAGGCGCAGACCGCTGCCCTGACCTACATCGCGCGCGACGGCGTCACCTACCGGCTCAACCTGATCGACACGCCGGGCCACGTCGACTTCGCCTACGAGGTGTCGCGCTCGCTCGCCGCGTGCGAGGGCGCGCTCCTGGTTGTCGACGCGTCGCAGGGCGTCGAGGCGCAGACCGTCGCGAATTGCTACACGGCCACGGAGCAGGGCGTCCACGTGATCCCGGTGCTCAACAAGATCGACCTGCCGTCCGCGGATCCCGAGCGCGTGATCGAGGAGATCGAGGACATCATCGGGATCGCGGCGAAGGATGCGATCCGTGCGTCGGCGAAGACCGGCGAAGGGGTCGACGACATCCTCGAGTCGGTGATCGCCCGCGTTCCGCCGCCGGCCGGCGACGACGATGCGCCGCTGCAGGCGCTGGTGATCGACGCGTGGTTCGACAACTACGTCGGCGTCGTGATGCTCGTGCGCGTGATGAACGGCGTGCTCAAGCCGCGCGACAAGGTGCTGTTCATGGCGACCGGCGCGGTCCACAACTGCGAGCAGACCGGCGTGTTCACGCCCAAGGCGGTCGCGCGCGAGTCGCTGTCGTCGGGCGAGGTCGGCTTCGTGATCGCCGGCGTCAAGGAGCTCGCCGAGGCGAAGGTCGGCGACACGATCACGCACGCGCAGAAGCCCGCCCCGGCGCCGCTGCCCGGATTCAAGGAAGTGAAGCCGCAGGTGTTCGCCGGCCTCTTCCCGGTCGAGTCGAACCAGTACGAGGCGCTGCGCGAGGCGCTGACCAAGCTCAAGCTCAACGACGCGTCGCTGCACTTCGAGCCCGAGGTCTCGCAGGCGCTGGGCTTCGGCTTCCGCTGCGGCTTCCTCGGCCTCCTGCACATGGACATCGTGCAGGAGCGGCTCGAGCGCGAGTACGACATGAACCTGATCACGACGGCGCCGTCGGTGATCTACCAGATCCTGCATCGCGACGGCACCGTGGTCGAGATCGACAACCCGTCGAAGCTCCCCGACCTGTCGCGGGTCGAGGAGATCCGCGAGCCGGTCATCTCGGTGACGATCCTGGTGCCGCAGGAGTACGTCGGGCCGGTCCTGACGCTTTGCACCGAGAAGCGCGGCGTGCAGAAGGACATGCAGTACCGCGGCCGGCAGGTCGTCATCCATTACGAGCTGCCGCTTGCCGAGGTCGTGATGGACTTCTTCGACCGGCTGAAGAGCGTGTCGCGCGGCTACGCGTCGATGGACTACGAGTTCCGCGAGTTCCGCGCCGCCGACGTCGTCAAGCTCGACATCCTGATCAACGGCGACCGCGTCGACGCGTTGTCGGTGATGGTGCACCGGTCGGTGGCGCAGTTCCGCGGCCGCGAGGTGGTCCACAAGATGCGCGGGCTGATCCCGCGCCAGATGTTCGACGTCGCGATCCAGGCGGCGATCGGCGCCCAGATCATCGCGCGCGAGTCGGTCAAGGCGATGCGCAAGGACGTGATCGCCAAGTGCTACGGCGGCGACATCACGCGCAAGAAGAAGCTGCTCGAGAAGCAGAAGGCCGGCAAGAAGCGCATGAAGGCCGTCGGCAGCGTCGAGATCCCGCAGGAAGCGTTCCTCGCGATCCTCAAGGTGGGCGAGAAGTGACCCTTGCGACGGGTGGCGGCCCGCGCGGGGCGAACGGCGGCGGATCGCGCGTCGCCCGTGAGAGAATGCGCGCGGCCCGGCCTAGGCCCTCACAAGAACAATGAACTTCGCGCTGATCCTGTTCCTGCTCACCGTCGCGACCGGCGTGGTGTGGCTGGTCGACCGCCTGGTCCTAGCGCGCCGCCGCGCGCCCGACGCGCCGGTGCCCGCGTGGATCGAGTATCCGGTCAGCTTCTTCCCGGTGCTGCTCGTGGTGTTCCTGCTCCGCAGCTTCGTGGCCGAGCCGTTCAAGATCCCATCGTCGTCGATGCGCCCGACGCTCGAGGTCGGCGACTTCATCCTGGTCAACAAGTTCGCCTACGGCATCCGGTTGCCGATCGTCGAGCAGAAGGTGATCGACACCGGCGACCCGCAGCGCGGCGACGTCGTCGTGTTCCGCTACCCGGTGAACCCCTCGCAGGACTTCATCAAGCGCGTCGTCGGCGTGCCCGGCGACGTGGTCGAGTACCGCGACAAGAAGCTCTCGGTCAACGGGAAGCCGCTCGTGCGCACGGCCGACGGCAACTACAGCTGGCTCGAGGGGCTGCGCTTCGAGACGACCGAGCGCTTCGTCGAGCGCACCGAGGCGCCGGGCGGCACGCATGACTACGTGATCGCCGTCAGCCCGCAGGCCCCGACCGTGTACCCGCAGAACGTGCGCCCGTTCCCGGGGCGCGACCGGTGCGACTACAATACCGAAGGGTTCAGCTGCCGCGTGCCGCCGGGTCACTACTTCATGATGGGCGACAATCGCGATTTCAGCGACGACAGCCGGTACTGGGGCTTCGTGCCCGACGACCACATCCGCGGGAAGGCGTTCTTCATCTGGTTCAACTGGGACGACATCTCGAGCCTGGGATTCAAGCGCGTCGGGAGCGGCATCCGGTGAGGAGAGGGAAGATGGTGGGATCGAGGCGAGCGCAGCGCGGGCTTTCGATGATCGGCTTTCTGTTCGTCGCGGCGGTGATCGTCATCTTCGCGATCGTCGGCTTCCGGATGGTGCCGTCCTATGTCGAGTACTACACGGTCCAGTCGGCGGTCTCGAAGTCGTTGCGCGACTCGCCCGATCCGACGCCGGCGGTGGTCAGGAAGTCGTTCGAGAAGTACATTGCCGCCGACTACATCGACTCGGTCACGGCGTCCGACCTGCAGGTGACCAAGGAAGGCAACATCATCACCGCGTCGGTGTCCTGGCAGAAGCAGCTGCACATGGTCGGCAACGTGAGCCTGCTCCTCGACTTCGACGTGGCGGCCCAGCGCTAGCCGCCAGGAGACGCGCGAGCGGCATGGCGGAGGCGTTCCGCGGGCGACTGGGCCACGACTTCGGCGCGCCGGACCTGCTCGCGCAGGCGCTGACGCATCGCAGCTTCGGCGCGCGCCACAACGAGCGCCTCGAGTTCGTCGGCGACGCGGTCCTCAACTGCGTCGTAGCAATCTCGCTCTACGAGCGATTCCCCCAGATCGACGAAGGCGAGCTTTCGCGCGCGCGCGCGAGCCTCGTCAACCGCGATACGCTCGCGCGCATCGCCCGGCGCCTGGACCTGGGTGAAGCGATCCGCCTGGGCGAGGGCGAGCTCAAGAGCGGCGGCGCCGACCGCGGCTCGATCCTCGCCGACGCGCTCGAGGCCGTGTTCGGCGCGGTTTTCGTCGACGCCGGCTTCGACGCGGCCAGGCGCGTCGTCGTCGCCGCCTACGGCGAGGAGCTCGCGTTGGCCGATCCCGCCAACCTCGGCAAGGACCCCAAGACGCGGCTGCAGGAATGGCTGCAGGCGCGCCGCATCGCGGTGCCCGAATACGTCGTCGTCGCCACGCATGGCGAGGCGCACGCCCAGCAGTTCGCGGTCGAATGCCGTGTCCCCTCGCTCGACCTGACAACGCAGGGCGAGGGCGCGAGCCGCCGCGCGGCCGAGCAGGACGCGGCGCAGCGGGCGTGGACCGAGCTCGTCGCGCGGCCGACACGGGGGGCGTCGTAGTGACGGAGCACAGGTGCGGGCACGTGGCGATCGTCGGTCGGCCGTCGGTCGGCAAGTCGACGCTGCTCAACGTGCTGGTGGGCGAGCGCATCAGCATCACGTCGCGCAAGCCGCAGACGACGCGCCACCGGATCGTCGGCGTCCTGACCGAGCCCGGCGTCCAGTACGTATTCGTCGATACGCCCGGGTTCCAGACGCGGCATTCGTCGCCGCTCAACACGCGGCTCAACCGCGCGGTGCGCGAGGCGCTCGCCGACGTCGACGTCGTCCTATGGGTCGTCGACGCCGCGAGGTTCAACGACGCCGACCGTAGCGTCATCGCCCTGGTGCCGGAGACCACGCCGACCGTCGTCGCGCTCAACAAGGTCGACCTGGTCGGCGACAAGGGCGAGCTTCTGCCGCGCATCGCCGAGATCGCGGCGCTCCGCGAGTTCGTCGCGATCGTGCCGGTGTCGGCCGAGAAGGGGACGCAGCTCGACGCGCTCAAGCGCGAGGTCGCGTCGCTGCTTCCCGTGGGACCGGCAGTCTACGGCGACGACGAGCTGACCGATCGCGACGAGCGCTTTCTCGCCGCCGAGTACGTGCGCGAGCAGATCTTCCGGCGCCTGGGCGACGAGGTGCCGTACGCGACGGCGGTCGGCATCGAGTCGTTCGAGCACGAGGGCGACGCGCGCCGCATCGGCGTCGTCGTCTGGGTCGCCAGGCCCGGCCAGCGCGCGATCCTGCTGGGCGAGGGCGGCGCGACGATGAAGGCGATCGCGAGCGAGGCGCGCCAGGCGATGCTCAAGCTCTTCGGCGGCCGCATCCACCTCGAGGTCTGGGTGCGCGTGAAGAAGGGCTGGGCTGACGACGACGCCACGCTCGCCAGGCTGGGCTACTGATGGCCAAGCGCGAGGTCGAGCGCCGCGACGAGCGTTCCGCGTTCGTCCTGCACACGTGGCCGTACAAGGAGACGAGCCTCATCGTCGAGGCGTTCGCCGAGCACGAAGGCCGCGTCGCGATGGTCGCGCGCGGCGCCAAGCGTCCGCGCTCCGAGCTCCACGGCCTGCTGCAGGCGTTCCAGCCGGTTGCGCTGTCGTGGTCCGGCGCCGGCGAGCTCAAGACGCTGATCCGCGCCGAATGGCGCGGCGGCATGCCGCTGCCGAGCGGCTCGGCGCTCCTGTGCGGCTTCTACCTGAACGAGCTGGTGCTGAAGCTCCTGCCGCGCGAGGATCCGCACCCGAAGCTCTATGCGATCTACCACGACGCGCTCGCCGAGCTGGCCGGCGGCGCCGAGCAGGCGCCCGTCCTGCGCCGTTTCGAGCTCGCGTTACTCGGCGAGCTAGGCTATGCGCTGCAGCTCGCCACCGAGACCGACACCGGCGCGCCCGTCGATCCGGACGCGCGCTACCATTACGCGTTCGACCGCGGCGCGCAGCGCGGCGCGCCGCCGCCCGGCGTGCGTTGGCCGATGGTGCGCGGCGCGACGCTCGTGGCGCTCGCGCAAGGGCGGTTCGACGACGCGCCGACGGCGGCCGAAGCGAAGCGACTGATGCGCGAGGTCATCGACCACCACCTCGACACGCGAACCATCCAGAGCCGCAAGGTCGTGCGCGACCTGTGGGCCCTCGAGGAAGAGACCCCTTAGGGCCTGTCAGCGCTACGGAGACGCTCGCGTGACTCAGCAAATGGCCGCCATCGAGGCGCACACCGCAAGCCGTAGCGCAACTACGGCGAGGATGTGCAACGATGAGGGCGGCCATTTGCTGAGATCACCCGGAGGGCCCATGCCGCGCTGGCCGCAGGGCGTCGTTGCTCAATCGTTATGTGCTGGAAGCACATGGCCTCATTCGCGCCTAGCCCTGCGGCCAGCGCGACATGGGCGCGAGTGCCTCCGTAGCGCTGACAGGCCCTTATGATCGAGCTCGGCGTCAACATCGACCACGTCGCCACGGTGCGCCAGGCGCGCCGTACCCACGAGCCGGATCCGGTCTGGGCCGCGGTCGAGGCGCACCTCGGCGGCGCCGACGGCATCACCGTGCACCTGCGCGAGGACCGCCGCCACATCAACGACAACGACGTGCGCCGCCTCCGCGAGCTCACGCACATCAAGCTCAACCTCGAGATGGCGGCGACGCGCGAGATGGTCGCCATCGCGTGCAAGCTCAAGCCCGAGATGGCGATGCTCGTTCCCGAGGGCCGGCAGGAAGTGACGACCGAGGGAGGGCTCGACGTCGCCGGCGGAAAGAAGGCGCTCGCCGGCGTCGTGAAGAAGCTCGCCGACGCCGGCATCGTCACCAGCGTGTTCATCGACGCCGACGCGCGCCAGGTCGACGCGGCCGCCGCGATCGGCGCGCGCGTGTGCGAGATCCACACGGGTCCGTACGCGCACGCGTTCCACGCCAAAGGGCGCGACGCCGAGAGCAAGGCGGTCGTCGCCGAGCTCGCGAAGATCCGCAGGGCCGGCGAAGCGATCCGCGCGGCCGGCATGCGCTTCAACGCCGGCCATGCGCTCAATTACTTCAACGTGCAGCCGGTCGCCGCGCTGCCCGGAATCCGCGAGCTCCACATCGGCCACGCGATCGTCTCGCGGGCCGTCTTCGTCGGCATGCGCGAGGCGGTGCGCGAGATGAAGCGGTTGATCCGCGAGGGCGCCACGGCAGCGAGCACGCGATGACCGCGGCCGCGCGCGGCCCGGTGATGCTGGGCGTGGAGGGACTCGAGCTCACGCCCGCCGACCGCGAGCGCCTCGCGCATCCGCTGGTCGGCGGCGTCATCCTGTTCGCGCGCAACTTCGCCGAGCCCGACCAGCTCACGTCGCTGACCACCGAGATCCATGCCGCGCGGGATCCGCGCCTGCCGATCGCCGTCGATCACGAGGGCGGCCGCGTGCAGCGCTTCCGCGCCGGCTTCACCGCGATTCCGCCGATGCGAACACTCGGCGAATCGTGGGAGCACGACGTGCCGCGCGCGGCCCGCGAGGCCGAGGCGCTCGGCGCGACGATCGCGCAGGAGCTCCGCGCCCACGGCGTCGACTTCAGCTTCGCGCCGGTGCTCGACCTCGACTGGGGAAGCTCGACGGTGATCGGCGATCGCGCGTTCTCGGGCAACGCGAACGCGGTCGCGCACCTCGCGTCCGCGCTTTGCCATGGTCTCCGCAAGAACGGCATGGGCGCGGTCGGCAAGCATTTCCCCGGCCATGGCCACGTCGCCGCGGACTCGCACCACGTGATCCCGATCGACGAGCGGCCGATGAACGCGATCGCTGCGCACGACCTCGTGCCGTTCGCAGCGCTCGCGCGCGGCGGACTCGAGGGCATCATGCCCGCGCACGTCGTCTATCCGGCCGTCGACGACCAGCCGGCCGGCTTCTCGCGCGTGTGGCTGCAGGACATCCTGCGCGATCGGCTGCGCTTCGACGGTCTGGTCTTCTCCGACGACCTCGACATGGCGGGGGCGCACGGCGCCGGCGACATGATCGCGCGCGCGGACGCCGCGCTCGCGGCGGGCTGCGACATCGTGCTGCTGTGCAACGACTTCGCCGGGATGGACCTCCTGTTGTCGCGCTGGTCTCCACCGGCGCAGCCGGACCTCGCGCGGCGGTGGGAGAAGTTGGCAGGTTCCGCGTAGCGCGCTACTTGCGCGTGTAGGTTCCGTCGAAGGCCGTCGTCCACTGGCTCTTCGCGTCGGTCGACTCCCAGTGCTGGCGCACGGTGCCGTCCGCGTTCGGCGACCAGGTGATGCGGTGCTTCGTCGGCGGCCCGTCGGCGTTGGTCGTCTGGCCCTCGAGGATCATCTTTCCATCGCGTGGGCCACCCTCGAGCAGCAGCAGCGTGCCGTCGGTGTCGACCCACGTCTGGTGCCAGACCTTGCGCGCGGCATCGTAGACGTTGAGACTCTCGCCGCTGTAGCCCTTGCCGGTGTCGTAGCGCTCGTGCAGCACGCAGCCGCCGTACTCGCGTTCGATTCGATTGACGCCCGCGAGCTTGCCGTCGGGTGTGTTGACCTGCCATTCGCCCAGCCAGAAGTCGAATTCGCGGAACGCCGGGTCGTCGCAGGGCGCGGCGGCGGCGCCTTGCGCCAGGAGGCCGAGGCTCGCACCGAACAGCAGCGCGCGGATGCCTCGCACCGCGTTCATCGTCATCGTCATGGGGGAATCTCCCGGCCGAGGCTTGGCCGCGGCTCGTTGCGTGGTGACCTCCCGCAAGGTAGCGACCGGGGGTCGGGATCGGCGCATGCTTGGGTGAACCGCTAGATCCCGTGGGCAGGACGGTTCCTGGCGAGGGTGATCAGCCGGTTCGGCGACGTCGGCGCCATCGTGCCGGTGCCAGACCCTCCGAAGGACCAGGAGGATCGACGCGTGGATGTCGACGCCTCCGTCGCCCGGCGGGGTGCCCGGACCGCGATTCGGCCCGGCGAAATTCGGCCCGGCGAAGCTTCCGTCCACGGGCATGCTGACGTCGATGAAGACGCGGCTCATGGCCCGGCGCGTTCGATCGGTTTGCCGGTCGTCGCGGTGACCGAAGCGAGGAAGGCCTCGGCGTCGGCCGGGCGGCGGAACACGATCCAGTCGGCGTGGGCGAATGCGCCTGCGCTGCGCAGCGACGCGAATTC
>DATBSV010000294.1:0-2712 GCA_036559685.1 Casimicrobiaceae bacterium | reverse complement strand
CGATCGAGCGGCAGACGCGTTGACCCCAACGAAGGAGCACGCCATGCACGTCCAGAGCTACCTGTTCTTCGACGGCCGCTGCGAGGAAGCGCTCGAGTTCTACAAGCGCGCGGTCGGCGCCGAGGTCACGATGCTGATGCGCAACAACGAAAGCCCCGAGGCGCCGCCGCCGGGCATGCTTCCGCCCGGCAGCGAGAACAAGATCATGCACGCGCAGTTCAAGGTCGGCGACACCGAGCTCATGGCCTCGGACGGCAACTGCCGCGGCCACCCGCGCTTCGAGGGCGTCTCGCTCGCGCTCTCGGTGCCCGACGACGCGACGGCGCAGCAGCGCTTCAACGCGCTCGCGGCCGGCGGACAGGTGCAGATGCCGCTCGCGAAGACGTTCTTCTCGTCGAGCTTCGGCATGGTGCAGGACAAGTTCGGCGTCGGCTGGATGGTGATGGCGACGACGACGGCCTGATCCGTTGAGGAGACGACGATGCGCTTCATGATGCTGATGATCCCGAAGGGCTACGAGAGCGCGCCGCCGGGCGCGACGCCGCCCGCCGACGCCGTCGCGGCGATGATGAAATACAACGAGTCGCTCAGGAAAGCGGGGGTGCTGATCGCGCTCGACGGCCTGCACCCGCCGTCGATGGGCGCGCGCGTGAGCTTCGCGGGCGGCAAGCCCAAGGTCACCGACGGCCCGTTCGCCGAGGCGAAGGAGGTGCTCGGCGGCTACTGGATGATCCAGGTGCGCTCGCGCGACGAGGCGATCGCGTGGGCGTCGCGCTGCCCGGCCTCGGAGAACGAGGTGATCGAGATCCGCCAGGTCCAGGAGCTCGAGGACTTCCCGCCCGAGGTGCAGAAGGCCGCGGCGGGACTGAAGTCGATGCAGCCGCAGCCGGCGGCGCGCTGAGCGGAGCGACGCATGCGCATCCTCAAGATCGCCGGCCTCCTCGTCGCGGTGCTGCTCGTGACCGTCGCCGTGCTCGCGAGCTTCCAGCCCGACACGTTGCGCGTGCAGCGCTCGGTGACGATCGCCGCCCCTGCCGACAAGGTGTTCCCGTTCGTCGACGACTTCAAGCGCTGGACCGCGTGGTCGCCGTTCGAGCAGATGGACCCGACGATGCGCCGCGCCTACGGCTCGCCAGCCGCGGGCAAGGGCGCGACCTACGCATGGGACGGCGAAGGCAAGGCGGGCGCCGGCAAGATGACGATCGTCGAGTCGACGCCGTCGTCGAAGGTCGGCATCGCGCTGGACTTCGAGCGGCCGATGAAGGACCACGCGGACGTCGCGTTCACCTTCGTGCCGCAGGGCAACGCGACGCTCGTCACCTGGACGATGGAAAGCCGACACAACGTCATCTCCAAGGTGATGTGCGTGTTCCTCGACCCCGAGAAGATGATCGGCGACGATTTCGCGCGCGGCCTCGCCGCGTTGAAGACCGTTGCCGAGAGGTGACGTGGGCGATCCCGGCACGAACCGCGCGATCGACGCGGTCTGGCGCATCGAGTCGGCGAAGGTCATCGCGAGCCTCGCGCGCATGCTCCGCGACGTGGGCCTGGCCGAGGAGCTCGCGCAGGACGCGCTCGTCGCCGCGCTGGAGAGCTGGCCCGACGACGGCGTGCCCGACAATCCGGGCGCCTGGCTGATGGCGACCGCGAAGCGCCGCGCGCTCGACGTGCTGCGCCGGCGCAAGCTCCTCGAGCGCAAGCACGAGGAGCTCGCCTACGAGCTCGAGCTCGACCAGGAGCTCGCGAACCGCGCCGCCGAGGCCGCGCAGGACGACGAGATCGGCGACGATCTCCTGCGCCTCGTGTTCACCGCGTGCCACCCGGTGCTCTCGCCCGAGGCGCGCGTCGCGCTGACACTGAAGTTGCTGGGCGGCCTGACGACCGACGAGATCGCACGCGCGTTCCTGGTCCCGGAACCGACGATCGCGCAGCGGATCGTGCGCGCGAAGCGGACGCTCGCCGAGGCGCGCGTGCCGTTCGAAGTGCCGGCGGGCGACGCGCTCGCCGCGCGGCTCGCGTCCGTCCTCGAGGTCGTCTACCTGATCTTCAACGAAGGCTACTCGGCGACCGCCGGCGACCACTGGATGCGCCCGCAGCTATGCGAGGAAGCGCTGCGCCTCGGCCGCATCCTCGCCGAGCTCGCGCCGCTCGAGCCCGAGGTGCACGGGCTCGTCGCGCTGATGGAGATCCAGCAGTCGCGCGTGCGCGCGCGCCAGGGCCCGGGCGGCGAGCCGGTCCTGCTGCTCGACCAGGACCGCGGCCGCTGGGACCGGCTCCTGATCGGCCGCGGACTCGCCGCGCTCGCGCGCGCGGAGGCCCTCGGCGGCGCGCTCGGGCGCTACGCGCTGCAGGGCGCGATCGCGGCCTGCCATGCGCGCGCGACGGCGGCCGAGGACACGGACTGGCAACGCATCGCCGCACTCTACGACGCGCTCGCGCAGATCGCGCCGTCACCGGTCGTCGAGCTCAACCGCGCAGTCGCCGTCGCGATGGCATTCGGCCCCGCTGCCGGCCTCGCCATCGTCGACGTGCTGGCCGATGAGCCCACGCTCAAGGGCTACCACCTCCTCCCGTCGGTGCGCGGCGACCTGCTCGCGAAGCTCGGCCGCCACGGCGAGGCGCGCGCCGAGTTCGAGCATGCCGCGGAGCTCACGCGCAACGCGCGCGAGCGCGAGCTCATGCTCGAGCGTGCCGCGCGGGCCGCCCGGAACG
>DATBSV010000293.1:0-3330 GCA_036559685.1 Casimicrobiaceae bacterium | reverse complement strand
GTTCGCGGTCCTGCGCACGGTCGAGCGCGAGACGCCCGACGGCGAGCTGATCCAGGGCCAGGTCGCCGTGTTCGTCGGCCGCAACTACGTGCTGTCGGTGCGGCAGAACGTCCGCAAGGGCTTCGCCGACGTGCGCGCGCGCACCGAGCGCGAGCCGGACCTCCTGCGCCACGGCTCGGGCTACGTGCTCTACGCGCTGATGGACGCGATCGTCGACCGCTACTTCCCGGTGCTCGACTCGCTCGAGGAGGAGCTCGAGCGGCTCGAGGAATCGATCTTCCGCACGACGCCCACGCGCGCGAGCATCGAGGCGTTCTACGACCTGAAGCACGAGGTCATGGTGCTCAAGCACGCGGTGGCACCGCTGATGGAAGTCGCCGGCAAGCTGTACGGCGGCCGCGTGCCGGTGTTGTGCGCGGGCCTCGGCGAATATTTCCGGGACGTCTACGACCACCTCTATCGCGTCAACGCCGCGATCGAGCAGATGCGCGAGATGCTGCAGACCGCGATCTCGGTGTCGTTCACGCTCATCAACCTGAGCGAGAGCGAGACGACCAAGCGACTCGCCGCGTGGGGCGCGCTGATCACGATCCCGACGCTGATCGCCGGCATCTACGGCATGAATTTCCAGCACATGCCCGAGCTCACCTGGGTGTTCGGCTACCCGTTCGCGCTCGCGCTGATGGTGGGGATCGACGCCTACCTGATCTACCGCTTCAAGAAGGCGCACTGGCTCTAGGGCGGGCGCCCGCCCCGCGCTTCCAGCGGGATCACGCGATGACCGGTGGCCCGCGGCCCCATCGGCCAGTCGGGCTGCAGCGCGAGGTGGTGGATGCCGTACTCCTCGCGCATGCACCGCTGCGCTTCGCCGAGGATCGCGGGCCACGCGTCGCCGGACGCGATCCCCATGTGCGCGGAGAGCGCCGCCTCGCCCGCGCCCATCGACCACACGTGCAGGTCGTGGACGTCGCGCACGCCCGGGATCGACGCGAGCCGACGCCCGATCGCCGCGTAGTCGAGGTGCGCGGGCACGCGCTCCATCAGGACGTCGGTGGTCTCCTTCAGCAGCGTCCACGTCGAGCGCAGGATCAGGAGCGCGACGGCGATCGACAGGATCGGGTCGATCGGCGTCCAGCCGGTCGCCACGATGACCGCGCCGGCGACGATCGCGGCCAGCGAGCCGAGCAGGTCGGACAATACGTGCAGCCGTGCCGCGCGCGCGTTGACCGAGCCGGACGCATGCCCGAGACGCCACGCGACGAAGAGGTTGATCGCGAGCCCGGCGATCGCGACGCCGAGCACGGTGGCGCCGGCGACCGGTTGCGGCGCGAGGAGCCGGCGCGCCGCTTCGACGACGATCGCCGCGACGATCGCGAGCATGGCCATCGCGTTGACGAACGCGGCGAGCACCTCGGCGCGCCCATGGCCATAGGACGCGCGCGTCGTCGGCGGCTTGCTCGCATAGCGCAGCGCGAACAGCGCGAGGGACAACGCCGCGGCGTCGGTGAGCATGTGGCCCGCGTCGGACCAAAGCGCGAGCGAGCCCGACCACCAGCCCGCAACGGCCTCGACCGCCGCGAAGACGCCGGTCAGGATGAGCGCGAGCGTCAGCGCGCCGCGCGCGGCGCCGGCGCCGGCACCATGGTTGTGATCGTGATCGTGGGCGTGGCCGTGCGGCATCGGGGGCTCGTCCGTCGGAGCCCCATTGTGCGTCACATCTGGCGGAACCTGTGCGCGAACGCGCGCGAGACGGCGACCTTCTCGGGACGCGACTTGAGCGCGATCGACACGCGGCCGGCGAGGTCGCGCGTCGTCGTCGCGACGTGGCTCACGTTGACGATCGTGCCGCGGTGCACCTGCCAGAACCGCTCGGGGTCGAGCTGCGTGGCGAGCTCCTTGAGCGGCGTGCGGATCAACGCCTCGGTGTCGGCGGTGAACACGCTCGTGTACTTGTCGTTGGCCTGGAAGTAGCAGACCTCGTCGACCGGGATCAGGCGCACCTGCGCGCCCACCGATGCGCGGATCCACGCAAGCCGGCCCGCACCCCCGGCGGCGTTGTTGCCGAGCGCGGGCGCGAGCCGCGCGAGCGTCGCGAGCGCGTGCGCGAGCTCCGGCCCCGGTGCGCCCGTGGCGAGGCGGCCCTTGAGCCGCGCGACCGTGTCGGCCAGGCGCTCGTCGGTCACCGGCTTCAGGAGGTAATCGACGGCGTCGCGCTCGAACGCCTCGACGGCGTAATGATCGAACGCCGTCACGAACACGACGTGGACATCGCGCCGCACCGCGCGCGCGACCTCGATGCCGGTGAGCCCGGGCATCCGGATGTCGAGGAACGCGATGTCCGGCGACTCGGCGTCGATGAGCCCGAGCGCCTCGGGGCCGTTCGCGGCGATGCCGGCGATGCAGAGCTCCGGCCACGTCGTGCGCAGGCGCTCGACCAGCGCCTCGGCGAGGCGCGGCTCGTCGTCGGCGACGATCGCGGTCGGGCGCGCGTCGTTCACCGCGGAGCCTCGGGCGGCAGCGAGACGATCACGCGCACGCCGCGCGGCGCGTTCTCGGCGATCGTCATGCGCGCTTCGCTGCCGTACAGCGCAGCGAGCCGCGCGCGCAGGTTCGCGAGGCCGATCCCGGTCGACCCGCCGACCGGCGCCGTCGCGGCCCCGAAGCCCACGCCCGTGTCCGCGACCTCGATCGCCAGCCGCCCGCCCTCGTCGCGCGCGACAATGGAAAGCGTCCCGCCGTCGAGCGCCGGCTCGATGCCGTGCTTGATCGCGTTCTCGACCAGCGGCTGCAGGATGGCGGGCGGCAGCGCCCGCGCGGCGAGCGCGTCGGAGGCGTCGATCGACCAGCGAAGCCGCGGCCCGAGCCGCATCGCGAGCACGTCCAGGTACGCGCGCATGTGCTCGAGCTGCTCGCCGAGCGTCGAGCGATTGTCGGGGCCGCCCGCGGCGGCCGCGCGCAACAGCACGATCAGCCGCGCGAGCATGCGCTTCGCCGTCGCCGGCTCGCGGTCGATCAGGCTCTCGACGTGCGCGAGCGTGTTGTACAGGAAGTGCGGCTCGACCTGCGCCTCGAGCGCCTTGAGCGACGCGAGCGCCGCGGCGCGCTCGGCGGTCGCGACGCGCGCGCGCTCGGCCTCGAACCGGGCCTCGGCCTTGGCGGCCTTCTCGCGTGCCGACAGGATGACGCCGAGGATGCTCGAGATGATGATCGAGAGCACGACGATGCCCGCGATTCCGCCGGGCGTGAACAGGTTGTCGCGCGCGCGCTTCCAGTCGAGGATCTCGAACGCGACCCAGTAGCCGGCGATCACGCCGACGATCGGCACGCCGG
>DATBSV010000292.1:0-2809 GCA_036559685.1 Casimicrobiaceae bacterium | reverse complement strand
CGCGCCGGCGGCGTCGGCGACGAGGAGCTGCGATACCTTGGGCGGCGTCTCCATCAGCTCGACGCAGTCGATCGCGAGGCGGTCGGCGCCGATCGTGCGCGGCGCGCGCGTCATCACGTCGTCGACGCGCGCGCGCGAAAGGTCGCCCAGGCGCGCGACCGCGCGGCGCAGGTCGCCGTCGGTGAAGATGCCCAGTACGCGACGGCTCGCGTCGACGACCGCGGTCATGCCCATCGCCTTGGTGCTCATCTCGGCGATCGCCTCGCGCACCTCCGAGCCGCTGCGGACCATGGGCACCGCGGCGCCGGTGCGCATGACGTCGGCGACGCGAACGAGCTTGCGGCCGAGCATCCCGCCCGGGTGCGCGCGCGCGAAGTCGTCGGCCGAGAAGCCACGCGCGTCGAGCAACGCGAGGGCCAGCGCGTCGCCGAGCGCGAGCGCGGCGGTCGTGCTCGCGGTCGGCGCGAGGCCGAGCGGGCAGGCCTCGGCGTCGACCGTCGCGTCGAGGTGCACGTCGGCGGCCGTCGCGAGCGAGCTCTGCTCGTTGCCGGTGATCGCGACGATCGCCGCGCCCTGGCGCTTCAGGTGCGGGACCAGCGTGACGAGCTCGTCGGTCTCGCCCGAGTTCGACAGCATGACGACCACGTCGTCGGGCGTGATCATGCCGAGGTCGCCGTGCTGCGCCTCGGCCGGATGAACGAAAAACGCGGGGGTGCCGGTCGACGCGAGCGTCGCGGCCAGCTTGCGCGCGATGTGGCCCGACTTGCCGAGCCCCGACACGACGACGCGACCGCGGCAGCCGTAGAGGCGCTCGACCGCATCCACGAACGACGCACCGAGCCGCGCGGCCAGCGCGTCGATCGCGCGCGCCTCCGTGCCGAGCACGTCGCGGGCGAGCGCCAGCGCGCGCGCGCCGACGACGCCCGGCGGAGTCGGAGGGGGGTCCGCGCTCATCGACCGAAAGTATAGATGGCCCGGGTCAGGGGCTTCACTTGGTGGCGTGCTAACTTCGGGTCGACGCCCACCTTCCTCCGCCGCCGACGAGCGCCCGACCGCGCCATGCTCCACGCCCTTCCTCTCGTCATGGTGCTGCTCGCGGCCGCGGTCGTCGTGGTCGTGGTGTGCCGGCTCGTGCGACTGCCGCCGATCCTGGGGTACCTGATCGTCGGCGCCGTCGTCGGCCCGCACGCGCTCGGCTGGGTGCCCGACGACCACGCGACGCGCAACGTCGCCGAGTTCGGCATCGTGTTCCTGCTGTTCTCGGTCGGGCTCGAGTTCAGTCTGCCGATGCTCCGCGCGATGCGCCGCGCGGTGTTCGGCCTCGGCCTCACGCAGGTCGCCATCACGACCGCCGCGGGAACGCTGGCGGCGCACCTCGCCGGCTTCGGCTGGCCGCTCGGCCTCGTGCTCGGCGGCGCGCTCGCGATGAGCTCGACCGCGATCGTGTCGAAGATGCTGGCCGAGCGCGGCGAGCTGTCGTCGCAGCATGGCCGCGACGCGATCGGCATCCTGCTGTTCCAGGACCTGGCCGTCGTCGCGTTCCTCATCGTGATCCCGTCGCTGCATTCGGAGGGCACCACGCTCGTCGCCGCGCTCGCGTTCGGCGCGGTAAAGGCGGCGGTCGCGCTGGTCTTCGTCCTCTACCTCGGCCAGCGGCCGACGCGCTGGTGGTTCTCCGTCATCGCGCGCCAGCGCTCGCGCGAGCTCTTCACGCTGAACCTGCTGTTCGTCACGCTCGGGCTCGCGGCGCTCACCGACGCGGCCGGGCTGTCGCTCGAGCTCGGCGCGTTCCTCGCCGGGCTGCTCATCGCCGAGACGGAGTTCCGCTACCAGGTCGAGGAGGACATCGCGCCGTTCCGCGACGTGCTGCTCGGGCTGTTCTTCGTGACCGTCGGCATGGCGCTCGATCTCGCCGTCGTCGTCGAGCACATCGGCTGGGTGCTCCTGCTGCTCGTCGTGCCGGTGGTCGGGAAGGCCGGGCTGATCGTGGTGCTCGCCCGCGTCTTCGGCTCGCCGCTGTCGACCGCGCTGCGCACCGGCATCTACCTCGGCCAGGCCGGCGAGCTCGCGCTGGTCATGATCGCGCTCGCCGTGCAGAGCCAGATCATCGGCGGCGTGATCCTGCAGACGGTCGTCGCCGCGATGGTGCTGTCGATGCTGAGCGCGCCGCTCCTGATCCAGTACGCCGACGTGATCGTGCGGCGCTTCACCGCGAACGACTGGCTCGCGCGCGCCGCGCAGGTCACCGCGATCGCGACGCAGGCGATGGCGCGGCAGGAGCACGTGATCGTGTGCGGCTACGGTCGCAGCGGGCAGAACCTCGCGCGGCTGCTCGAGGCCGAGGACATCGCGTTCGTCGCGCTCGACAACGACCCCCTCCGCGTGCGCGAGGCCGCGGGCAGCGGCGCGAGCGTCGTCTACGGCGATGCGGGGCGGCGCGACACGCTCAACGCCGCCGGGCTGTCCCGCGCGCGCGCGGTCGTCATCACGTTCGCCGACGTGCCGCTCGCGCTCAAGATCCTTCACGAGGTGCACGCGAGCCGCCCCGAGCTGCCGGTCGTCGTCCGCACCGTCGACGACAGCGAGCTCGACAAGCTGCTCGACGCGGGCGCGACCGAGGTCGTGCCCGAGGTGCTCGAGGGCAGCCTGATGCTCGCGTCGCATTCGCTGCTGCTGGTGGGCGTGCCGCTCAATCGCGTGCTCGCGCGCATCCGCGCGATCCGCGAGGAGCGCTACAGCCTGTTCCGCGGCTTCTTCCACGGCGCGACGGACATGGCGGACGCCGCCGAGAACCTGCAGCCGCGCCTGC